>CAZBSA010000017.1:0-10639 GCA_964494785.1 uncultured Gammaproteobacteria bacterium
GATGAAGATCTTTATCTGTCGAAAATACTTCTACTTCAATACCTTTAATTTTAAATTTAAAAGTTTTAAATTTTGTGCCATCATTTTTTAAAGATTTTTTCCTTTTTATTGGATGAATAAGTTTATCTTTAAAAATTTTTTCTACCTTTTTTAAATCTTTAGATAAAACTACAATATCTATATCATGCTTGCAAGAAACCTCTACTCCTTGAAGAGCTAAGTTAACACTACCAGTTAAAACCCAATTAATATTATTTTGCTTTAATTTATCAGATATTATTTGGACAATATCTTTTATTTTTTGAGATAACATTTTATTTATCTTTTTGTTCATCAATAAAAGCTTTTATTGATCTATCATAAGTCTTTTCTTTTTCTTTAGAAAAATAACAAGCTGGTAACTCACCTCTTTCCCTGTGATATTCTATACATTCGCAACAAATACCTTTTCTAGGACAATTAGGATAAGTACAAGGACAAGTTTTTAAATTATCTTGTTTTTGACATTCCATAAATTTTAAATATAAATACTTTTATAATCTTCACCTCTTATATTATACCTTAAAAATACTTTTTACCTTAGCAACAATTTTTTGCCAAAAAGTTAATTCCTTAGCTACTACAAAAATATAAAAAATTTCTAATAAACCAAAAGTATTTATTACAAGCATAACTATAAACCAAATTTTTTGCTTTCTTTGAGCAGATTTCCATAAAGCTATACCTGTCCAAGGTAAAACCCAAAGTAAAAGCAAAAGACTAGTTAAGGGATTTTGCATTAAAGTTTGCATAATTTTATAAGTTTTATATAAATTTATTAAATTACTTATTATGTTCAACAATATAATTTTACCATTTTACACAATAAAGACAAATTTAATTCTTTATATTTTTAAAAATAATCTTTACTATTTCTAAACTAGCCTTAGGATGACTCATTTTTTTAAATTTCAAAGACAAGTTTTTTCTTTTTTTATCACTTTTTAAAAGCTTATTAATTTTTTTATATAAAATAGAAGGAGTCAAATCTTTATCTTTTATGCAAAGGGCTGATTTGTTTTTGCAAAAAATATTAGCATTTTTCTCTTGGGGTGAATTAGGTAAAGGTATAAAAATTGTGGGTTTACCTAAAATAGAAAGTTCACTTATTGCACCTATACCTGCTCGAGATACTACTATATCAGCTGCCTTGTAAGCATGTTTTAAATCAGATAAAAACTCATAAGCCCTATAATGATAATCAAGCTTTTTTATTAACTTACCCTTACCAGTTAAATGAATAATTTGACATTTTTTATTTAATTTAGGCAAGGCTTTTAAAACTACTTGGTTTATATGCAAGGCACCTGTCCCACCCCCCATAATTAAAACAGTTTTTAAATCTTTTTCTAATTTATACTTTTCAATAGCCTTTTTTTTACTCCCATTTAAAATATCTTTTCTAACCGGTGTTCCGGTAACAATACCTTTTTTTGTAAAATTATTTTTTAAACATTTGAAGCTTAGAGTAATTTTGGTAGCAAAAAAAGATAAAATCTTATTAGCCAAACCAGGGCGCGCGTCTAGTTGATGTAAAAAAACAGGTACTTTTAAAAACCAGCCTGCTATACAAACAGGTACAGACACAAAACTACCTGCTTCTAAAATTGCATCTGGTTTAAATTTTTTAATTAAAAAAAGAGATTGGAAAAAACCAATCATTATCTTAAATGGATCTATAAAATTTTGAAAACTAAAATATCGCCTTAATTTACCAGAATAAATGGATTTATATGCAATATTTTTATCCCTAGCTAAAGTTTTTTCTGGTACTCCTTTTTTAGTCCCAACAAATAAAAACTTTGTTTTAGGGCTTTTTTCTTTAATTTCATCAAATAAAGCCAAAAGTGGAGTTGTTGAACCAGCTGTTCCTCCGCCGGTTATTAAAATTCTTTTAGGTTTCATATATAATCATTATAATAAATTTTTTTAAAAAGAAAAAGCTCCTTATTTAAAAAGCAGCTTTATGTAATTTATTTAAATCTTAAATAGCTAAGTTTTTAAAACAATAAAATCTTAATTATTTAAATTATTTTTAGCTTCAATAACTTTAAAAATCCTTAAAAGTTCTTTATATTTATTAGCAATTTTATTTTGTTTTATCGAATTTGCATAATTACACATTTTTTTAATCTGAGTTTCAATAGATTTAAGTATTTCCTTTTTACAATCATCATGTTTTAGTTTTTCTATTTCACCTCTATACCAAAGATTAGCAATTTCCTCTAATTTATCTTTATTAATATAAACAAGTATTTTAGGAATATCTTTTTTATGGCCAGCATAATCACCTTCTAAATTTTTAAAATACTTAATCTGTCCCATTTTACCATTTTTGATTTCCTTATATATTTTTTTGAATTTATCTTGAATGGTTTGCTTTTTTAAATAAGAAGAATAAGTAGTAACATCAATACAAGCTCCAGCTGTAGCAGTTTTTAAAACTTTATTCTTATTTATATCTTCTAACTCTTCCTTTAAATACATTATAAGATCAATACCATTAAAAATATCATCATAACGAGAAGTTTGTTTGCTAGAAACATCTTTACCAAAAATTTGACAATCATTTAATAAATCCCTTATGATAATCTCAGCAATAAAAGCCCTTTGATTAGCTTCTTTTTTTTCTTGAGAATGTTTACCAGTTTTTTGTTCTTTTTCAAAATTTTTTTCCATTTCTTTTACCTTTTTTCTATCTTTAGGATCAACAGTGCTGATTCTATTTGTAGATTCAATTGCTTTAACATAGCAATTTCTTAAAAATTGTCCCTCAAGAGCTTTTTGCTCAATCTTGTTTTCATTTAATTGCATTTTATTTTCCATAAATATATATATTTTTTTATATTTTTAAAAAGGAGAGCCGCCCTTTTCAAGCGGCTCACAATAAATTAAAGTGGCAATTTAGTTTGAATGTCTTGTTTTTTTTCAGCTTGAGAAGAATAAAAAATTCCATATACTTGTTTTGCAATTTTTCCCCAAGTATTTTCAGGGATAAACAATGGGGAATTATCATACATTCGTGTAGAACCATAACGAACTCTTGAAACAACTTTGATTTTTTTATTTATCAAACGGAAACTTATTTCTATAAATCCTTCTACTACAACAACTACCTTTTCAACTAAATTGCCTTTTCTTTCAACATCTTGAATTTTAAATTTCATGTCCCTCCTTGTCAATTTTATTTTTCTATGTTAATAATAGGATAACATAAATTTAAAAAATAATCAAGTTAATTTTTTATGAAATTAGTTATTGTTGAGTCCCCCACTAAATCAAACACCATTACCAAATTTATTAAAGATGATTTTAAAGTTGTCTCATGTAATGGTCATATTAGAGATTTGCCTAAAAGCAAATTAGGAATTGATGTTGAAAATAATTTTGAGCCTCAATATGTAATTCCAACCGCTAAAAGAAAAAGGGTTAATAAAATTAAAAAACTTGCTAAAAAGGCAGATACTGTTATTTTTGCTAGTGATGAAGATAGAGAAGGAGAAGCTATTGCTTGGCATTTAAAAAAAATAATAAAGGACCAAGATTCAAAACAAAAAACAAAAAGAATTACTTTTCATGAAATTACAAAACAAGCTATTCAAAAAGCCTTAAAATCCCCAAGAGAAATAGATAAAAATTTAGTATCAGCCCAAAAAGCAAGAAGAATATTAGATAGACTAGTAGGGTATAAGCTTTCTCCTTTACTTTGGAAAAAGGTTGTTAAAGGGCTTTCAGCTGGCCGAGTTCAATCCCCAGCTCTTAGACTAATAGTTGAAAGGGAAAAACAAAGAGAAAATTTTAAGGCAAAGGAATACTGGAGCCTTGAAGCAGATTTAAAAACTACCGATTCTCAGGAAAAATTCCAAGCAAAATTAGATAAAAAAGATAATAAAAAAATTAAAAAATTTGATATTACTAGCCAAGCAGGAATGGACAAAATTATTAAAGATTTAGATAAAGCTCAATATCAAGTACAAAAAATAACAAAAAAGAAAAAGTTTAGATCCCCAAAACCACCCTTTACTACAAGTACGCTACAACAAACTGCTAGCAATCAATTAAATTTTTCTTCAAAAAAGACAATGTATTTAGCCCAAAAATTATATGAGGGTATTAAACTTGGAAAAGAAACAGTTGGTCTTATAACTTACCCCAGAACTGATTCCCTAAATCTAGCCAACAAATTTAGCTTTGGGGCTAAAAAACATATTGAAAATAAATACGGAGCAAAATATAGCCATAAAAGAAATTACAAAACAAAATCAAAAAATGCTCAAGAAGCCCATGAAGCAATTCGTCCCACTTTTGTAAAAAAATCACCTCAAAAAATAAAAAAATATTTAAGTAAAGACCAATTTAAGCTTTATAAATTAATTTATAACAGAGCCTTAAGCTCTCAAATGAGTAAATATCAATACTTAAATGTGAGAGCGGATATTAAGGCAAATCAATTTATTTTAAAAGCTAAAGGCGCTTTTACTCAATTTGAGGGTTGGATGAAACTTTATCCTAAAAAACAAAAAGAAAAACATATCCCAGATTTAAAAAAAGAACAAAAATTAGAACTTTTAAAATTAAACCCGGAACAACACTTTACACAACCTCCAGCTAGATATAGTGAAGCAAAATTAATTAAAGAATTAGAAAAATATGGCATTGGCCGACCCTCCACTTATGCTCCAATTATTTCTACTATTCAAAAAAGAAATTATGTTAAAAAAGAAAAATATAGATTTTATCCTACTAAAATAGGAAAAATTGTAACTAGGCTTTTAAAAAAACACTTCCCCAATATTGTTGATTATGAATTTACTGCTAAAATGGAAAATGATTTAGATGAAATTGCTCAAAAAGGAAAAGATTATAAAACAATGATTAAAAATTTTTATATACCTTTTAATAAACGTTTAAAAAAGAAAATGAAACAAATTGAAAAACAATTTAAAGATGAAAAAACTGATAAAAAATGCCCAAAATGTGGTGAACCTATGGTTATTAAAACAGGCCGATATGGTAAGTTTTTAGCTTGCTCCGGATTCCCTAAATGCAAATACACAAAAACCCTAGAAGAAAATAAGCCCCAAGATATTGGAGTAAAATGTCCAGAATGTAGCGCTAAAATGGTAGAAAAGAAAACCAGAAAAGGCAAAACATTTTATGGTTGTTCAAATTGGCCTAAATGTGATTTTGCTCTTTGGCAAAAGCCTACTGGAGAAAAGTGTCCAAAGTGTGGTTCTCTTTTAGTAGAAAACAACAAAGGAAAAGTTTATTGCTCTAATAAAGAGTGTAAATATACAAAATAGATAAAAATAAAAATTAGCTTTTATTTTTAGGCTAATTTTTTATTTTATAAATTTACTTTTTATAAAGACAAGCAATATTAATACAATGATCAGAAATTCTTTCTAAATTAACTAATATATCATGGAATATTGTGCCATCAGAAACAGGCACTTCTCGTTTGTAAAAACGATCAGCATGATTTTCCTTAGCTACCTCAGTCAAATAATTAACTTGTTCTTCTCTTTCAAAAATCTTTTTAATTAACTCTTCTCCTTCACCTTTTTTTATAATTTTTTTTGTATCAGAAACACTTTCTTTTAAAAGACTAATAATATTATTGAATTCTTTTTTAGCTTGTTTAGAAAAATAAACCCCACTTTCCTCTTTATATTTAGCTAAATCAGTCACATTATCAGCATGATCAGAAATTCTTTCAATGTTATCAATAATTTCGGAATAATAAATGATCTTTTTAGCTTGAACTTTTGTTAAATTATCCTTTTCAATTTTACTTAAATAATCCATCACCTCTATTTGAAGACTATCAATAACAATTTCAATATAAGAAATATCTCTTACTACTTTAGCTTCAAAATCATAAGTTAAATCATAAGCTTGATTTAACATATCTGTTACCAAATCAATCCCTCTACACATTTCTTTTTTAACACCTCTTAGAGCTTTTTCAGGTTGATTTAAATAATCTTTATTTAAATATTCAGTCCATAAAGGTATCAGCTTACTTTTGCCAGGAATAATTTTTTTCATTATCTTAGAAAACGGTTTTAACCAAAAGAAAAATAAAATTACTAAAAATATATTAAACAAAAGATGGCCTAAAGATATTTGAGCCCCAATCGAAGAAGTTAAACTTTTAAGTATTTTTGCAAAAAAGCCAATAAATGGTAAAACTACAATTGCGGGCACTAATTTAAAAATCATATGTGAGTAAGCTGTCCGTCTAGCATCTATACTAGAACCAATACTAGCTAAAATAGCTGTAACAGTAGTTCCAATATTGGCTCCTAAAAAAATGGGAATAGCTGCTCCAATACTAATAAGCCCTTGCTGGCCTAATAAAACTAAAATACCAGTAGTTATAGCACTAGACTGCACTAAAGAGGTAAAAGCAAACCCGATAATAAGCCCTATAAAGGGATTTTGAACAGTAGAAATTAAGTTAATAAACCAAGCATTATCTTGAAAATAGTTCATTGCATCCCCCATAATATTCAAGCCAAAGAATAAAAGACCAAAATAAAGCAAAGATTCACCTATGATCTTTTTTTTGTTTTTTTGCCCTTTAGAAAAAATCCAAATTAAAATTCCAGCAATAATAAATATAGGAGCTATCTTAGTAACTTTTAAAGCTACTAATTGAGCTTTTATAGTAGAACCGATAGTAGCTCCTAATACAATAGCTAAGGAGCTAACAAAACTTACCAAACCAGCACTAACAAGCCCAACTGTTAAAACCGTACTAGCAGAACTACTTTGAAAAAGCGCAGTAATAATTGTTCCTAAAAACACTCCTTGGCTAGGCTTTTCTACTAATCGTTTAATTAAGTTTCTTATTTTTAAATTTAAAATAAGCTGCATACTTTTACTAAGACGCAGCATGCCAAAAATTAAAAGGGTTAAACCTGTAATAAATAAAATTATTTGATCTAAAGGCATAAATTATAAAAATTATTTTGAAAAGCAGACCCTTTTAAAGATCTGCTTTTTTATTGTGTTTCAAGCTTTCAAGCTTAACTTTTTCAACCAGAGTTATCCCAAAATCGTGAAAAGGATCAGCTAGGTTAGTTTTTCTTTTACAAACAGGGCAAATACCTGGCCACATACCAATAACACGTTTTGACATATTTCCGCCTAACTTTTTAGCACATTTCTGACATATTTCACTATATGGAAAAGGAATTCTTTTCATGATTCCTCCTTTAATTATTTTATGGAACAGAAATATTATATAACTTAATTAGTATTTTGTCAATAACTTGCAATTTTTAAAATTAAGATTAAAATATAAAAAAGGCCGGAGTGGCGAAATTGGCAAACGCGTGTGACTCAAAATCACATGGAGTTTATCTCCTTGTGGGTTCAAATCCCACCTCCGGCATTTTTTTAATAAAAAAAGACCCCGTTTTTATTTAACGGGGTTTTTTATTATAGTATTTTTCATTTTTAGGAAGAACTTTTTTTCAAAGCCCTTAGGGGGAGAATCTTTTTGGCTTAATTCATAAGAAAAAACATCATTAAACAATGACTTTATTTCCTCAAAAATAGAAAAACTAAGAACAGGTTCTTCTAAATTAGCATCAGCCCCAAAACAAAAGCAATAGCAAATATATTTTTCAAGTTCAGTATCATGAATATTAAAATTTTTAATACAATATTCATCTTTTACTATGTCTACAATACCAGAATCAACTATTTGTTCTTCCATTTCATTGATAAACTTCGTTAATATTAAATTATCAGAACCTGGATTTAAATATTCTGGTAATTTATTTTGAATCCTTGCTGTTTCTATCATAAGCTCAATTCTAAAAAGATTAGACAGTATTAAAAATTTAGCCTTGATATAAGCTTGTTGCTTAATTCTGTTAGTAACAGTCTCAAAACAGCCCTGATAATCATTAAAATCTTTAATTAAAAACCAGTTTTTATTTTTAAATTCTAACAATGCTTTTAAAAACTGCCTTAACTTAGATTCTTTTTTCTTACTTGCCAAAGAAAAACAAACAATTAAAATATTATCTTCAATCTCTGCTTTTGGCATCATAAAAATTTCTTCCTTAATTTCTTTCAACAACATGTTTCCTCCTTTTTTTTAATTGTAATTAACGATTTATTATTTTTAATATATTAAAAATATACATTTTTGTCAAGATAAAAGCCCTACTTTAAGTAGGGCTTATAGAAATTGTTTAATTTTTTTCTGGCATTTTAATAACCTTAAAGTTTTTGGTTAATAAAATACCTTTATCTATTATAGAGAAATCATCCTTAGATTTAAACAAAAAACCGCGACGCATTAATTCATATAATTTGAACACTTCAATAAATTCTTTTATATCTTCTAAAAGTACTACTAACCGGAACATGCAATCAGACGGTAAAAAGTGAGCAGAAAGTTGCATTTTTGTTTGAAAACCCATTGAAAGATTATTTAAATAAACAATAGCTTTTTTAAATTCTAAATCTTTAATAGTGCCAATTTCTACTCCATTTTCAGGTACCTTACACTCACCAATGTCTGGTAAATGAAAGTTTTCTATTATATTTAATAACCTCTTAATAAAAAGATTATTACCAACAGTAAGAAAAGTAAAATATTGCAGTAACTTTTCTGACTCAGCTTTTGTAAAATTTACAAAATCTACTTCCATATGAGTAATAGCATCTAATAATTTTGCTTTCATACCTAACTCTTTTAAAGCTTTTCCTTCTTTACTAGGATCTTTAGCAATACTAACAGGGTCTTTCCCTTTTAAAGCCTGCTGTAGCTTCGTTTGCATATTTGCGCTATAAGCTATAACGCGAGCTAACCTTTCCTTTTCTTGCTGAGAACAAAAATCAAACCCAGAACTTATCTCTTTTAGAACTGCATTTTTTTTGTCTTCATCGACTTCTTTGATTTCTTGAATAACTTTTTTAAGAAACAATTCCATTGTTTCCTCCTTTTTTTTAATTGTAATTAACAATTTATTATTTTTAATATAGCAAAATTTTAGCATTTTGTCAAGAAAAAAGCCCTGGATTTCCAGGGCTTATGATTGTTTTAAAAGCTTAGATTTTTACTCCGAGCTAATTCATAGCTTAGAATCAGATTTAAAAGAGATACTAGCTTATAATTTAACTCTCTTTTTACAAATCTCACCTTGCTTAATTTTTTTAAGAGAGAGACATAATAACAGATCAATTTACTTAGCCAATAACCTTTTTTTGTTTGATTAAAAATATTTTCTAAATCAGTTCCTTTTACAATAGACTTATCAACCTTTTGCTCAGATATCTTAAAAAAAAGATTTTCAAGAACATTCCGTCTAGAAACCCAGTCATCAATCAATTTCATAGACGGCCATTGCAAAACCATTTCCAAATAAATTATTTTTTGAATGATGTAGTGTTTTAATTTACTTAAAAGAGCTTTTTGACCATTTTGTAATTTGATTTTTTGGACCTCTGCTATAATCTCATCTTCAAGCTTAATAAGCTTTTTTATATCAGAAAATTTGCCATAAGCAAAATTTCGAATAAAAAATATTTCATTTCCAGAAATACGAAGTTCTGACTCCTTAATATTTCCCATTAACATAAAACGATCCAACAATTCTTTTAATACATTTGTCTCAACCATGTTTCCTCCTTTTTTTTATTGTAATTAACGATTTATTAGTTTTAATATAGTATAATATTAGTATTTTGTCAAGTAAAAAGCCCTGGGTTTCCAGGGCTTATAAATTAACATAAAGATTAATTCCAAAAAGGCCGATAATTACTTGAGGCTACTTCATAGGTTATAAGCTGATTTAAAAGAAACTTAATTTTGTACATAGTTTCTGATTCTACTCTTGTTTTAAAATTAAGTGCATCTAGTTTTTGAAATGTCAAAGCCTTATAACAAATTAATTGTTTTAAATAATCTTGATCAGGTTTAGTTCTATAAAATATATCCTGAAAATCATCGTTTTTTAAAACAAGACATTGAATTTTCTCGTTTGATGCTTGTTTAAAAATATTTTCAAGAATAGTTAGGTCAGAATCCACAACAATAAGATTTATAACAGGGTTATATAAGGTCATTTCAAGAAAAACCATCTTGTCTACAATAAAGAGCTTCAACCACATTAAAAGAGCTTTTTGGCCATTTTGCGATTTAAGGTTTCTAATATCAGTTATAATTTCACTTTCAATTTTAATAAGTTTTAAGATATCATTAGGTTTGCCATAAGCAAATTTTCGAATCCAAGATATTTCTTTTTTAGAAATACAAAGCTCTGAATCTTTAATTTTGTTCATATTTCTAAATCGACTTACTAATTCTTTTAGTAAATTCATATTTCCTCCTTTTTTTATTGTAATTAACAATTTATTGGTTTTAATATAGCAAAATTTTAGCATTTTGTCAAGAAAAAAAGCCCTGGGTTTCCAGGGCTTATATAATTTAGATATTTTCTTTTAAGGTATAGAAAAGGTCTGTCTTTTGAAGGTCGTCTAAATAATCTCTTTGATAAGATTCATAAACAAGTACAAAGTAAAATAGATTCTCAAAATCAGGTATATATTCAAACTTTGCCATTTTCTCGACTAA
>CAZBSA010000018.1:0-10478 GCA_964494785.1 uncultured Gammaproteobacteria bacterium
ATAACCTTTTTTGCGCCTGCTTTAATATGGGCTATTGCATCTTTTCTTTTTCTAAAAACACCAGTACATTCAAAAACAACATCTATACCTAAATCTTTCCAAGGTAAATCTGCAGGATCCTTTTTTGAAAAAACAGGTATTTTTTTATCTTCAACAATTAAATTATTTTTATCAAAAGAAACTGACTTTTCAAATTCTCCATAAACAGAATCGTATTTTAAAAGATGGGCTAAGGTTTTTTTATCAGTTAAATCGTTTATAGCAGCAATCTCGAGTTTATCAGAATTCATTAAGGCCTTAAAAGAGCTTCTGCCAATCCTACCAAAGCCATTAATTGCTATTTTTTTCATAATATTAAAATTAAAACTATTTAATAATTTTTTTTGCTATTTCTAAGCCAAATTGACTAGCAGCTTGGGGGCCATTACCTGTAATAATATTTTTATCTACTACAACTGGCTCGTTAATAAATTGGGCGCCATTATTTTCTAATATTTCAATACTAGTTTGATCTAAATTACTAGACCAGACTGTAGCTTTTTTCCCTTTTAAAATACCTGCTTTAGCCAAAATAGTTGGGGCAATACAAATAGCTCCCAAAACTTTATCATTATCATTTGCCTTTTTAGCAACACTTAAAGCTTTCATATTATTTTGATAAGCCGTTGCCCCTGGCCCACCAATAAAAGCTATTGCATCAAAATCATTCACTTTTAAATTTTTTAAGCGAATATCTACTTTAATTTTTTTACCAAATTTACCTACTGCTTGATCTGTAGTAGAGCTTACATAAACATTAACATCTTTGTTAACAAGAGACTTTTTAGTATCTTGGTATTCCTTATCTTGAAAACCTTCTGGGGCAACAATTAAAACAGCCTTTTTATTATTTTGCATAGTAGTTAAATTAGTTTTTTTTGATTTAGTACAAGCTACAGTGAAAAACCCAAACAATATAGTAATAATTAAAATATATTTTATAAATTTCATATTAAAATTATTTTTTAATATCTTCTAAATCAACTTCTATTCTAGCTTGATTTTTATTTTTTTTCCTTTTAATAATTACTTTATTTTTTAAAATTCTCCAATCAACTACAATACCTTTTCCTAACTTGGTTTTGACCTTGCTACCTATAGGGGGAAACTTCTTAATTAATTCTTTATAAGCCTCTTCTTCATATAAAAGGCAACACTTAAGACGTCCGCAAAGGCCAGTTAATCTTTCTGGCCCCCTATGAGATAATCTTTGATTTTTAATAGCTTCAGTGGTAACACTCTTAATATCGTCTAAAAACTGAGCACAACAAACCTGTCTGCCGCAAGGACCAATACCGCCTAAAGATTTTGCGACCTGACGTACTCCAACCTGATGCATTCTTATTGATTTATGGAAAACACTTGCTAATTCTTTAACGGCCTTTCTAAAATCCACCCTTTTAGGAGCAGTGAAAGCAAAAGTAATCCTGCCTCCGTCAAAAGATAAAAGAGCATCAATAATTTTCATTGGCAAATCATGATTTTCTACTATTTTTTGACATTTTTTTATGGATTTATTTTTAAAGTCAGGATTATTTTTTTTATTATATGATTCAATATCAGATTTATTTGCTTTTCTTAATATAAAGCCTTCTAATTTTTCCTCTTTTACTTCTTCTATTTTAGAAATTTTTCCTAAATCTAACCCTAAGTCTGTTTTTACAATGACCTGATCACCAGGCTGATAATCATTTAGGCTAAGATTAGTGCCACCTCTTTTTTGGGCAACTCTAATAGGTTGAGAATCCCATGAAGCTATTTTAATATAAGCTACAATCATAATTCAAATCTAATAAAATCCTCTATTTTAATATTTTCTCCTAATGAAGATATTTTTCGTTTTAACAATTGCTTTATTGTAATATCGTCATTTTTAATAAACTCTTGTCTTAAAAGACAATTTTTATCATAAAATTTTTCAAGCTTACCTTGAATAATTTTTTTCATAATTTTTTCAGGTTTTTCTTCCTTGATTTCATTTTCATATATTTCTTTTTCTTTTTTTATAACTTTTTCTGGAATATCTTCTGAAACCAACCATTTTGGATTCGTTGCTGCAACCTGCATAGCTAAATCATGAGCTAAACTTTTAAACTCATCTGTTTTAGCTACAAAATCAGTTTCACAAACCAGTTTTACTAAAACACCAATTTTACCATTTGCATGAACATAGCTTCCAATTCTACCTTCATTAGTAGCTCTTGATTTTTTAGATTCTACTATTTTTTGGCCTTTTTTCCGAAGAACCTCTAGGGCTTTTTCTATATCTCCATTAGCTTCTTTTAAAGCTTTTTGGCAATTAAGTACTCCAACCCCTGTTTTTTCTCTAAGTGTTTTTATATCTTTTTGGGTCATAAGAATTACTTGATTAGGTTTATTATTTTTTACTTTTAAATTCTTTTAAAAGCGTTTGAGTTACAAGATCAATTGTTTTTATTGAATCATTATTGCATGGGATAGGATAATCAATCAAGTCTGGATTTTCATCAGTATTAATCATTGCAATAACTGGAATATCTTCTTTCTTAGCCTCTTTTAAGGCTATTTCTTCATCAACAGTATCAATGATATATAAAATATCTGGTACTTGTTTTAAATTCTTAATACCCCCTACTAAACTCTCCAATTTATTTAATTCTTTTTCAAAATCTACCTGTTCTTTTTTGGTATATTTGTCCCATTTACCTTGCTTTTTCTCACTTTTCATAGAATTAAACTTTTTAATAAGTTTTTTTACTGTACCAAAATTAGTCATTAGTCCACCTAGCCATCTTTCCTTAACATAAGGAATATTATATTTTTCCCCATATTTTTGAACAATATCCTTTGCTCCAGGCTTAGTGCCGACTAAAAGTATATTTTTATCTTGCTTAGATGCCTTTTTCATAAAATCAACTGATTCTTTCAAACACTTTCTAAGCTTGGATAAGTCAATAATATGAATGGTATTTTTTTTACCAGAAATAAATTTAGCCATTTCAGGAAAACGACGATAGGTTTTATGCCCTAAGTGGGCCCCTATTTTGGCAAATTCGGTTAATGATGGAATTTTAGTCATATAATTTTATTATTTATTATTTAATTAAGTCTTTTAATAATGATATTAAAAATAAAAATATTTGTCAAAGTAAACTAAAAATTATTTGTATGAGCTTGATAATTTAAATTTATCTTTTTTTGTATTTTAAAATCACGGGATTATTGGGATAATGATTTATAGCTTTTTTAAAAAGTAATTGAAACTCTTTTCTATTATTATTTTTTGTATAAAGATCTAATAAATTTTGGTAAGCCAGCAAATAATTATCTAGATGAATGCTTTTTTTATAAGCCTGAATAGCTTTTTTAGGCTGTTTTTGATTTTCATAAATAACCCCTAAATTATTAAAAGCAGGTGCATAACCTATCCCAGGCGCTTTTTGAATTGATTTTAAAAAATGTTTTTGAGCTTTTAAAAAATTGCCTTCTCTAAAATATTCCACCCCTAAATTATTGTGTAATAAAAAACTATTAGGCTCATATTTTAAATCATGTTTGTAAAATTCTTTAGGATTTTGCCATTGATTGTTTCTTAGAACAGTATAACCAGACCAATATAAAAAAATTATTATAAAAAAAACTATTAACCCAATAAAGCTAGCTTTTTTAAAATTAAAATCTTGAAAAATCTTTTTAACAACTAACAACAAAAGCCCTAAAAGACCAATCATTGAAAAACAAACCCAATGTTCTCTTAAGGTAGCAGTTAAGGTAGGATAAATATTTAAAAAGGGCAAAAGTCCAATAAAAAACCAACCAGTCAAAAACAAGGCCTTTTTAGAAAAATCTAAAAATTTTAAAATCACAAAAAAGAAACCTATAACAAATATTAATCCTAATATAAAATCAAGACTTAAAATATTTTCTACTACAAATAAATACTCCATATGAAGCTGAAAAGGCAATGTGGTTTTTACAATATAAGTAAAAAACACCCTGGGTAAAGTAATTAGTCTTTGAAATAAAGTTGCTTTAGCAATGGTGGACAAAGATATTGTGTTGCTTTGACTTAAAAGAAATAACCTAAAAATAAAGTATAAAAAACTAATGGTTATTTGCAAGCAAAGCCATTTAAAAAATTCTTTGTATTTTTTCTTATGAAATAATAAACAATAAAAACCTATTAAAAAAGGAACAACAATTGCATTTTCTTTAGATAAAAGAGCAAATAATAATAAAAACAAACTAAATATGTAATATTTTATCTTTTTTTTATTTAAACCCTTTATAAAAAAGAAAAAAGATAAACCACTAAATATTAACATTAAAATATCAGCTCGGCCTGATATATAACTTACTGCTTCTGTATTGATCGGATGAACGCCAAAACCCAACACCAAGCCAAAAACTAACAACTTATTAAATCCTAGCCTTAAAAGTAAAAAAAATAATATTACTAAAAAAACTAAAAAAAGAAAAATACTAGTAAGATGAAAGCCAAAAGGATTGCTCTCCCAAATCATATAATCAAAAGCAAAAGTTAAAGCATTAATTGGCCTATAAAAACTATTTGCCTGTAATTTAGCCCCCCATATCCCTTTGGTAAAAATTTGTCCAAGTTCAAAATCTTCTTGAATAAATTTATTTGACTCTATAATAACCTCATCATCCCAAATAAAGGGATTATCTAGAGTATTAATATATAATAAAAATACAATAACAAGTATTGCTATTAAAAACAAAATATCTTTATTTGATAAACTAGTTCTTTTAAACATATTTAAATTATAGAAAAAATAGCTAAAAAGTAAATACTTGCAAAAAAATAAAATCTTGCTATAATAAATGACAATAAAAAATTAAAGATAAATCAAAAAATTTTATGAAAAAAGATATTCATCCAAAATATCACAAAAATGCAACTATTAAATGTGCTTGTGGCGCTACATATAAAATTGGTTCTACTAAAAAAAATATGGAGATAGAAATTTGTGCTAATTGTCATCCTTTTTATACTGGCAAACAAAAGTATGTTGATACGGCTGGAATGGTCAAAAAATACGAGGATAGAATGAAAAAATCTAATGCTAAGAAAAAGAAACAAGAAACTAAAAAGAAAGAAAAAACAAATGACAATGAAAAAGGAAAAGAAAGTGAAAAAACCTACAAGAACATAAAAAATATACCAAAAAAATAATTCAATTTCATGACTGATAAAAAAAATATCCAAGAATTACACCAAAAAATTCAAGAACTTGAATCTAGTCTTAAAGACCCATCAGTCTATAATACACCTGAAAAATTAAAACAAGTCTCTCAGGAATATAACCAATTAAAAGATAAGCTAAGGCACCTTGAAGGGCTTAAAGAGATAAAGAAAAAAATCAAATCTACCAAAAAAATGATTGAAGACGAAGAGGACCCAGAAATGATTAAAATGGCAGAAAAAGAGCTTGAACAATTACAAGCTGAAAAGCAAAATTTAAAATCTAAAATATTAAAACAAGAAAGTCCTGATGCAGAATTAGACAAAAAAAACGTTATTATAGAAATTAGAGCTGGGGCTGGAGGAGACGAATCTACTCTTTTTGCTAGGGATTTATTTAGAATGTATTCTAGATTTGCAGAAGAGAAAAACTGGAAGTGTAAAATTATTAATTCTCATCCTACTAGTATTGGTGGTTTTAAAGAAATTATTTTTGAAGTTCAAGGTAAAGGTGTTTATGCGCTTTTAAAAAACGAAAGTGGCGTTCATAGAGTTCAAAGAGTTCCAGAGACTGAAAAAAGTGGTCGGATTCATACCTCGGCTGCATCAGTGGTTGTCCTACCAAAAGCTGAGCCAGTAGATATAAAAATTAACCCTAATAATTTAAAAATAGATACATTTCGTTCTTCTGGACCTGGGGGGCAAAACCTGCAAAAAAATGACACTGCTGTTAGAATAACTCACCAACCTACTGGCATGGTTGTTTCTTGTCAGGATGAACGATCTCAACCCCAGAACAAGGAAAAGGCAATGGATATTTTAAGGTCTAGACTTTTGGCAGAAAAACAAAGAAAAAAAAGAGAAAAACGTGAAAAAAAACGTCTTTCTCATATTAAAAGTGGTGATCGCTCAGAAAAAATTAGAACTTATAACTTCCCACAAAATAGGGTAACAGATCATAGAATTAATAAATCATGGCATAATCTTGAATCTATATTAGATGGCAATCTGCACACAGTGGTAGAAACTATTCAAGAAGCTGAACTTAAAAAATATAACAAAGAAAAAAATGATTAATAATAATTAATATTCGTTTCTTTAGAAACAATATGAATCCAAACAATGCCTGGAGAGAAAACTATTTCTTCTCCATTTTTTTTATAAAAACGAGTTCTTTTATCACCTCTTAATTTTTCCCAAAAGCCTTTAATAACTTGACCATTTTTAAAAACAATCACTTCTCCACTCCCTTGAGTCCGGATGCTTTTGCGACCAATTGCGTCTTTAGTTTTAACGTCAGTTTTTTGAACAACAATAGTGCCAGCATTTAATTGATTGTTGTTTTTATCAAAAAGGGCTGATCCATTTTCATACCGTAAATATCTATTTAAATCTTTGTCGTATTTCCAGACTGCATTTTCTCTATATTCAATTTTTAAAACCCCTAGCATACTAGTATCTATTTTGTTGGAAGAGTTTTTATAATACCAGCCTTTAATATCATTTTTTAAAGCTAGATTGTTTTTCTCAATAAAATCACTTATGGATTTTTTTGAAATATATAAATTATGGGGCTTAGATTTATTTAAATCTCTAAAAAAATAATTTCCATTTTTACTAATTTCATCTAAATTATATATAGAACTAATATTTTTTAATTCATTCAATGCTTGAGGACTTCCTCCAGCGTGAATATATAAAGAGCCATATTCTTTAGCCCAATCTATAAAATAACTCCTAGCTGATCTAACAGGGCCAATATTTTTAGGGAGTTTATCTTTTTGAAAAACAGCTAAAAATCTAGTAATATCTGCTTCTACTGGGGCCTCATAAATAATTCGAGCACTTAGAATTCCCGTGATAGGACGAGCTTTTTTAAAATTCTCAATCATAACTGTTATTGGTAATTTTTGCCATTGAAAAGGCTCAGGTTCTTGTTCTAATTGGGGTTGTTTTGTGATATCATCTTTATCAGCATTTTTATCTTGATTTATGCTACAACCCGTAAGAAAAAATACTGTAAATATCAATAAGCCAGCTATAAATAGCTGACCTATTAATTTGGGACAGAATTTAAAATTTATTTTAAAAGGCATAAAAATTATTTTGTAGAATCTTTTTCTTGACCAGCTTGATCTTTGGATTTTTCTTGTTTTTTCTCTTTCCCTTCTTTTTCTTCCTCTTCTTTTTCTTCCTCGCCTACCACCTCAACTTGTTCAGCAACATCTTCTTCAATCTCCTCTAAAACCTCTTCTTCTTCAACAGCTTCTACAACTTTGGCTACTACTTCATTTTGTTCTTGAAGAACTTTAATGTTTTTTGGAACAGGAAGATCTTTAACCCTAATAGCATCTTCAAAAGTTTCTAATACAGAAATATCCACTTCTATTTCATGGATAAGGTCTTTGGGTAGACATTCTACTTCTATTTGATCTAAATTAGAAATAAATGAACCACCTAATTTTTTAACAGCTGGAGCAGTACCCACAAACTTAAGATCAATTTCAACCCTAATCTTCTCTCCTTTTTTAATCTTATAAAAGTCTACATGTTGAAAATCACCTGTCAAAGAATCATACTGAACATCATAAATAAGAGCTTTCATGTCTTTTTTACCAAGTTCTAAATCAAAAATAGTACTTTCTCCTCCTTTTTGATAGGCTTTTTCAAATTTCTTATAATCTACCTTTATTGGGGTTGATTTAAGGTCACTGCCATACAAAACACCAGGCAGAATTTTATCCTGACGTAATTTTTTAACCTTTCTCCCAGTTGTTTTTCTTTTTTTAAGTTTTAAGTTTAACATACTAAGCAAATATTAATATATTTTTATTTTTTTGTAAAGCCCTTAAGCTAAGATTTTAAAAAGGGCTGATGTATTAATGAACTTTCTACTAAAGCTAAGGCTAGCATACTAACCAACAAAGAGCTCCCCCCATAACTTATAAAAGGTAAGGGTAGACCTATAATTGGGAAAAGCCCTATATTCATGCTTACATTAACTACCATTTGTAAAAAAAGATAAACTACCACACCCAAGCCCAAGACCATGCTAAAGTTATCATAAACAGATAAACTGATTTTTATAAGTCTAAATATTACAAATATATATATACCTAAGAGCAAAAGACATCCTATAAAACCAAACTCTTCTGCTAAAACAGCAAAAACAAAATCATTATGTGACTCAGGTAAAAATCTTAATTGTGATTGTGTGCCCAAGCCAAAACCTCTGCCAAACACCTTGCCTGAGCCGACAGCTATTTTAGATTGCTGAATTTGATAGGCACTATTTTGAGAACGAGACTGAGGTTTTAAAAAATTTAAAATCCTAGTCTTTTGATAATCCTTTAACACAAAAAACCAGCTTGAAGCTAGTAATATTATTATGATTAAAAATAATGATATTAAATGTTTTTTATTATGATCAACCAAGAATAAAACCCCTAAGCTAATAATAACAATAAGTAGGGCTGAACCAAGATCAGGTTGTTTTATAATAAGATAAGCTAGGGGGCTTATTAATAAAAAACTAATTATAATATCAGTCACCTTAATAGGCCGACGTGCTTCTTGCCAAAATTTAGCCAACACTAAAATTGCTACAATCTTTGCTATTTCAGTTGGTTGGAAATTAAAAAATCCAAAATCTAACCAACCTTGAACCCCTCTTATTTCTCTCCCAAAAACTAATACAGCAATCAATAAAAAGATAGTTAAAATATAAATCCAATAAGTAGTTGATTTAAAAAAACGAAAATCCGTAAAACTTATTATAAAAAAAACAACAAGACCTATAACAACAAAAATGGCCTGTTTTTTAAAATAATTTACCTCCCCCGCTCTTAGTGACAAACTATTAAGTATTGCTAAGCCCATCACAATAAGTAAAATCATTCCTAAAAATAAACTAAAATCAAAACGTTTTAATTTATTCTGTTTCATAAAGATTATTTTATAGGCATATAAGATTCTTTATCAAATACATTTAATAAAGGTATAACTTGAATACTATAAGTAGTAGGCATATCAGACCATCTCAAGCTTACGCTTCTAGTTTCTTCTGACTTTAATTTCTTAACTGGTATTTGATTGATTCCTACAATTTTATCAGCCTGATTAAATAATATAATTAAGCACGGCACTTCCCAAAAACTATACAAAGACTGATTTTTAATAGTAAATTCAACCACTGGCATTGATACCATTTTATCTTGAGGTACCATAAAATTAACATTAGCATTAGAAATCTTAATTTTGGATAAAACATCTAATTTATTTTTATCCTCTTTTTTAATTCTTTTCCAATCTATATTTGAAATTAAGAGTTTTAAACCATTTAAAGAGCTAGACTTATTTTGAAAAGAAGTAGCAAAACCATTAGAGTCAGGTATTATAAAAATACTCTTTTTTTGGGTTTCCCCATTATTCCATTTAAATTTATAATCTAAAGATTTAATCCGCCAATTTTTATTTGGATTATTAATTTTAGCTAAAAAATCATAAACTCCTTTTTTACTTTCTAAGGCAATTTTATCTTTAATAGAAATTTGAGAAGGGGTAAAATTTTTATTAAGGGTAGAATAATTAATTCTATTCTTACTTAATTCAATAAGATTTTCTTTATGTAATTTAGTACCTTGGATATAAATTACTAAATTATAAGTAAAAATACCCCACCATAAAACTATAAGAAAGATTAAAATGCCATAAATAAAATTTTGAATCTTTTTCTTGTTGGCAAGATACCAACGTGTATATTTGATTTCTTTGGGACTTATTATAGCCATATTTATATTGTAATCTAATTTTTAAATATTGACAAACTAATTAATTAACATATACTTAGATTACCCCCTGCCATCTATGTGTCAGGGCCACTTTTAGCTATACTAAGATTATTTTTTATGTCTAAATTTATATTAGAATCAGACTACAAGCCAGCTGGTGATCAACCAAAGGCAATAAAAAAATTAACAAAAGGGCTTAAAAAAGACTATAAGCACCAAACTTTACTTGGAATCACTGGATCAGGAAAAACTTTTACTATTGCTAATGTAATTGAAAAAGTAAAGCGCCCCACTCTAGTTATTGCCCATAATAAAACTCTAGCAGCTCAACTTTGTAATGAATTTAGGTCTCTTTTCCCTAAAACAGATGTTCATTACTTTGTTTCTTATTATGATTATTATCAACCTGAAAGTTATCTTCCAAATAGTGACACCTACATTGGAAAAGAAGCAATGATTAATGA
>CAZBSA010000019.1:0-10121 GCA_964494785.1 uncultured Gammaproteobacteria bacterium
AAATAAACAATTGTTTCATTTTATCTTATTAATTGAATCATTTTGAAACAATTAATGCAACAATTAATTTGAGTTTGGTTAACCTTAAGGGTTAACCGGCTGTATTTGGCTTAACTCCGTTGGTGTACCTTAAGGGTTAACCGATTTAGTAAATAGGTTTTATAAGAAATAATTATTTATTGCAAATTTAAATTGATTTTTAAATAATTTTTTAAAAAATCTAAAATTATTTTGTTCATAAAAAATAATCAAAGCCTTTTTATATTCTCTTGTATCTACACTTCTAAAAGAAAGAGGGCAAAAATTATATGCTAAGAGTAGAGCATTTGTAAGCATTCTAGAAGTTCTTTTATTACCATCTTCAAATGGTTGAATATAAGAGATAAGTAAACTTATTATAAAAGATTTTTCCAAAGGATTATTCTTGTTGTTAACTAACTCAATACATTCCTCTATAGCTTTTTTAATTTGAAACTTATTATCTAATGGCCTATATCTTGTCCCTGTAATACCCACCTGGTGTTCTCTTAACTTACTTTTTATACCTAAATCTTTAACAAGTATTTTATGAATCTCTCTAATTTTTTTAAGAGATAATTTTTTAAAATAATCTTTATTATCTAGCATATAATCCAAAACCTTTTTATGATTTAAGATCATTATTGCCTCTTCTTTAGTATGACCAGGGGCTTTTTTATTTTCTTTAATTAAAGCTTCAGTATCTATTAAAGAATAAGTGTTGCCTTCAATTTGAGAAGATTTCCAACTTAAATCAATAGTTAATCTTTCAAATTCTTTCTTTAAAACAATTGAAGACAGTTTTTTAAACTGTTTTCTATATTGATTGTTTAAATTAATTAATTTTTTAATTTCTTTTTTACAAAAAACTTTGTCCAGCCTTTTAAAAACATTAAAGTTAAATCTTTTAAACTCAAGCTTTCTTTGATCAGGTCCTTTTTGAAAATATTTGTCAATATCAATATATTGAAGAGCTTTTCTTTTTTGTTTTTCTTCATACCAAACCGATCTGCCTTTACCATGTTTTTTAATTAAACCATTTTCTAATAAAGTATTAATATCTCTTACTACAGTAACTCGGGACACTTGAATGCCTTGATTATTAAGAAAACTTCTAATATCTGAATTAGAAACTTTTTTATTTTCTTGAATAAATTCTAAAGCCTTTAATTGTCTTTGATTTAATTTATTCTTAAGCATAAAATTAATAATTGTTTCATTTTATCTTATTAATTGTATCATTTTGAAACAATTAATGCAACAATTAATTTGAATTTGGTTAACCTTAAGGGTTAACCGGCTGTATTTGGCTTAACTCCGTTGGTGTACCTTAAGGGTTAACCGATTTAGTTAACCGATTTATTTTCTAAAACCATATCTTTGAGGAATGGTTTGTTGCAAAGTTAAAGGGCTTGGAGGATCTTTTTCCAACAAAGATTCTAACCTTAAAACAATAGTAGCCCTAGGATGAGTATAATCTGTTGAACCAGCTGTTAAGGGTTGACTGCTTGGTCTAATATAAAAATCTAACCTAGCTACTTCTAGCTTAGACATAGTAATAGGGGAAAAATCTCCATCTTGACAATCTGCTGCCTGACACCTAGATACAACTACACTATTATCAGCTCCTTCTGTTGTTGTTTTATATATTATTTCTTCCCCAGTAGTAAAATTTTCTAAACAAAGCTGATCAACAGCAATGTTAACTTCAGAAGGGATAGTATCACAATAAGCTCCATAATTTTCATAATCTATTTGATTTGACCTAATATCTTTAGCTATTAAAGACATTAAGAATTGGCCGTCTTCTTGAATATTAATTTGTCCTAATGTTTTACTTCTAGTGCCTATAACTCTTAAATAAATAGCCATAGCAGCTAAAATTACCAAAACTAAAATAGACAAAGAAACCATAAGCTCAATTAATGTAAAACCTTTATGAACTTTAATATTTTTTTTCATAATAATTTAGTTAGATTCGCGCCAGTCGGTTAATCTAGTTTCTAGGGTAATAGTATGCTCCTTTCCTCTATCTTCCCAATAAACCTGAGAAATAATTTTTTTTTCACAATTATTAGAACAATTGTCCCCTAAATCAGTCCCATTTTCTATAGTAATAAGGCGCTGAAAAATTGCACCTGAATCAGCACATTGGTAAAAATATTCATCTGTACTATTTTGGCAAAGATAACAATTACTACAATTTTTAACATCTGTTCCCCCAACAAAACTAGCATTAAGTAAAGAATTACTTTGAAAATCAAGTGTATAATCCCCGCTTGAAAGCCCATAAGGCCATGAATTATCAGGGTCAAGCCAATTACTACTTCTAATACTATCAACTATTTCTATTCCTTCCTTGGCTAAATTAATAGCTTGAACCCTTTCTCCTGTTTGTTGACCTAGTGATATATCAGTTAAACCAATGGAAAGAATAGCTACTATAGCAGTAACTAAAATTCCAATAGCAACAATTGTTTCTATTAAAGACTGAGATTTCATATTAAAGTGATTCTAAAAGATTAATACGACCCTGAGAATTAATTCTAATATAGGCTGATCGTCCTATTTTATGTTTAATATGGACTAAGGATCTTCCTCCAGAGTCTTTTAAAAGAGAACCAGAGGTAGTGGTGCCAACATAAGTTTTTTCTCCAGGTGGCCTTCCTGGAGGCACAAAAATAACAAAATAATGATCAACGGCGTCCAAATATATATTATTACTTAAATGAAATTCTTTTATAATAGTATCTCCCTCACTATAAGCATAATTTGTACCATTATTATCATTTATAAACAACTTATAACTACTAGGCGTTGAAACATCATTAACATAAACCCCATAACCATAATCAGCTCTTTGACCATTAATTTGCTTACCAGAATAAGCCATCATCTGAGCTTGTTTAATAATTTCAGTTAGTTTTTGAGCGCTATTTTTCAAATCTATTACTTCTCCGCCTGACCTCATATTAGCAAGAACCATCCCCCCTATTAAGGCGGTAATAGCAATAACAACCATAATTTCAATTAAAGTAAATCCTTTGTTTTTCATTTTTAAAAACACCAATTAATAATTTTTTCTCCCCAAAAAAGAGCAATAAAAAGCCCAATAACCAAAAACGGGCCTAAGGCAATATGAGATTTTAATTTTTTCTTTTTAATTGCTAACAAAATTAAACAGGTTAAAGATCCAATAATGTAGGCTAAAAACAGGGCTAAAACTACTAATTTAAATTGTACTAAAGCCACTCCTATAAAAGCTCCAATCCGCAAATCACCTAAACCTATACCTTTCCTTTTAGTAAAAAAGTATTGAGCTAAGAAAAATAAAATTGGTAAAGCACTAGCTATTAAAATTGAAACAAATCTATTAAACACTAAACCTCGGCCAGGCTTTACTCCTAAAGTGGGTAAAAATAAATTAAAAAAGAAAATCAGAAAAATGCCAGGAATTAAAACTCTATCTTTAATTTCTTGATATTTAAAATCATATATAAATATAAAAAGACCTAAAAAAATAGTAATCCAGCCTGATAAAACATGAAAAATAAAACCAATATAATCAAAAAGATCAGGCAAGGGATAAACATGGCTTATAACCTTATAATCACCTGCTATTTGAAAAACCACAAATATAAATAAAAGAGCTGTGATAAGCTCTACAAAAAAATATTCCCAAGAAATCTTTTTACCACAATGACGACAACGCCCTCCTAATATTATAAATGAAAAAAGAGGAATATTATCATACCAAGCAATTTGCGCCCCACATTTAGGGCAATGAGACCTACCTAAAATAGACTGATTTTTACGCAGCCTATAAACTAAAACATTTAAAAAACTTCCAAAAGCAAGCCCTATCCCAAAAACAGAGATGTAAAAAAGAGTTATAAGCATAAAAATAAATTTTAATTAAATTATATTTTTTAATTTTTTAAAAACCATTTGTGGAGAAATACTATAAAGACAAGTCTTTTTATTATTACAAACAGTCTTGAAATTTCCATACATATCATAACAAGGGCTACAATCAATATGAGCAAAAAGATATTGACTTTTTTTATTTAAAGGAGCAAATCTTTTTGGGTCAGTTGGGCCAAAAATTGATAATACTCTTTGATTTAAAGCTGAGCCTAGATGAACCAATCCACTATCAGAGGAAATTATTGCTCTACTTTTTTCTATTATAGCAGCTGTTTTTAAAAGGCTAGTTTTTCCAATTAAAGACAAAACAGATTCTTTTTTTAATATATAATTTTCTACATCTTTATCATTTTTATCTCCAATTAAAATAATGCTTTTATTTGCCTTTTTTAAAAGTTTAATTAATTTTAACCAATATTTTTGAGGCCATCTTTTAATAGTCTCAACTCCTCCCTTATTTATTCCACCCCCAGCTGCTATTACAATTGTATTTTTAGGATTTAAATTATTTTTTTTAAAATAGTTTTTAGCAAATTCTTTTTGATTTTCTTTTAAAAAAACATCTAGAACAATATCTTTATAATCCGGTTTAAAATTTAATCCTTTCGCTAAATCAAGATAATAATATATTTCATGACGAGCCTTTTTATAATCTCGACTATAATTCAAAAATAAATCATTTTCTCTTTTAAACCCAATTCTTTTTTTAATTTTAAAAAAATATGATAAAAATCCATAAAACCAATGTTTACCTAAAACAAAAACAGCATCATATTTTTCTTTACGAATTTTTAAAATTAATTTTAAAATAGCAAAAACTTTCTTTTTAAAAATTATATTTTCTCTTATTTTTATAATATTGTCCAAATAAGGGTTGTTTTTCAGTACTCTGGCACCAGATTTACCTACTAAATAATCAATTCGTGCACTTGGAAACTGCTCTTTTACCTGACGAATTAAAGGGGTGGTTAAAATTACATCTCCAATACCTGCAACCCTAAAAAAAAGTATTTTCATAAATTAGATTGTAACTTTTTATAAATATATAAACTTTTATATTTACTATAATTATAGCAAATATTTAAAATATATAAAGGGAAACAATAAAAGGCTTATTTTATTAAAATTAAGAATATAAAATAAAAAACTTTAATTAAAAAAACTAAAGCCAAAAAACAATTTAAATATATTTATTTATTAAAACGTATATATAATTTTATAATCTCTTTAAAATACTCAAGCCCTACCTTAAAAACATTAACCCTGCTTTTTCTTTCTCCAAACTCTTTCCAATTTACTGGAATTTCTTTTACTTTATAACCCTTTTTAAGAGATAAAATTACCAATTCAGAATCAAAAAACCAATTTAAATTTTTTACTAAAGGCAAGACATTTTTTACTAACTTGTGATGAGCCCCTTTAAAACCAATAGCCATATCTTTAACTGAACAATTAAAAAACAATTTAAATAAAAAATTATAAACCTTAGAAACAAGTAAACGTAAAAATGATCTTTCAAATTTAGCCCCACATACATAACGCGAACCAACCACTAAATCAGCTTTTTGATTTTTTAAATTATTTACTAGTTGAGGCAAAGCACTTAAATCAGTAGAAAGGTCTATATCCATAAATATATAATAATCAGCTTGAAATTTTTGCCAGGTTTTTTTAATTGCTATGCCTTTGCCTTTTTGATTAATATAAAAATACTTAATTTCTGAAAAGCTTTTTTCAAGCTCTTTTGCAATCTTTTCAGTTTTATCATGCGATGCATTATTAGAAATAACAAAGACAAACTCATCATTAAAATGTGTTTTACAAAATCTTAAAACTTTTAAACAATTCTTTTTAAGAATTTTTTCTTCATTATAAACAGGAAAATTAATTAATATTTTGCTCATATAATTAAAATAATTTGGTTACTTTTCTTTTAAAAATTTAGAAAAACCTATTCCAAAAACAATAAAAGTCATTGGAAGTAAAACCAGCATATTTCTTCCCACAATTGTACCGTCTAAAACAAACTTATAAGAATGAGTAAAGAGATATATAAAAAGATAAGCTAAAAAAGTGATTAAAATCACTAAATTAAAAAACTTAAATCCTGGTTTTTTCTTTTTACAAAATGAAAAAATTATTAAGCCAATTAAAAAAATCCCTGGCCAAATATGAAAAGTGCTTGGCACAAAAATTTGATGAAATAGCATTGGAAGAATTTTAAAATAAGGACCCTTTAAAACTAGGGGCTTTTCTAAATTATTAAATCCTAATTTATTAATAAATTTAAAAGCCAACCAAGGTAAAGATATAAAAATAACTGGCAATAAAAAATAAAATACTTTTTTAAAAGAAACTTTTTTAAAATATCTTTTTTTATTAAAAATTTTAAAGTATAAAAATACTAAAAATAAGACTAAAGCTAAAAATAAACCTTCATTTTTAGTCCAAATACAAAAACCAGAAAAAATACCAGCTAATAAAAGATTAAAATTATGTTTATCCTTGAAAAATTTATATAAAAACACTGAAGCTAGCGTAAAATAAAAGCCCAAAACTATATCACTATAATTAGCAAACCCATGATAAACAAAAATAGGTATGATAGATAAAAAACTAATTAAACCTAAGCTATAAAACCTATTTAAAAATCTTTTTAAAAATGAATACAAAAGTAATATAATAGCTAAAAAGTAAATAAAAAACCAAGCTCCAACTAGAGAATCACTGACTTGGCCAGTAAAAAAATAACTCCATGCTAAAAGCAAAGAAGTGTGAAGGGGATAACTTATATGAGCCCCTATTTTTTTAAATTGACTAAATTGAAATTGATAAGGGTTATTATTTTGAAGAAAAATATTTTTTGCTTTTAATCCCCAATTAGTTATAGCGTCCATTTGAACCATTGGCCTTTCAAAACTTTGAAAAAAAACAAAGCCAACTTGAAATAAAATGATAATAATTAAAATCCATTCTAACCATTTAATTTTATTTAATTTATATTGAGCTTTTTTAAAATTTATTTTTAATGGTCGATACCCTAATTTTATCATTAATATAATTCCTAAACTAACCAACCCCCCTATTATCCACTTAAAAGTATTATATGAAAAACCTAAAAGCCCCCATAAAAACATTAAAAAACTTAAAAAACCAGTTCCTAAAGCAAACGACAAAACTATTTTCATTAAAGGGGAATAAATCTTTTTTGTTAAAAGCAAAAGAATTTGTCTTCCTAAAATAAAACAAATTGCAATTGATAAAAAAAACATATAAATTATTTAATTTTTTCTAATATTAATTTTTTATCTTCAAACTTTTTAAAAACCTTATAACCCTTTTGATTTTTAAACGCAATATTAAAGCCAATTATAAAATCTGCTTTTTTTTCTGAATGCACTAAATTTAAATCAGGGGTAAAATAATATCTTGCCCAATAAACAAATACAGGATTATCAGGTAAAACAAAAACTTGAGATTTTTTTGGCAAAGCATTTTTGGTTCTTTTTAAAAAAATATAATAATTATGCCAATTCAAAGGCATATTATAACCTTTAATAAATTTATTAGTAATATTATTCCTTTTTTGAACCTTGTTTTTATATAAAAAATTATTAATATCTAATTTTAACCAATTTATTTCTGTAATAAACCATTGGACCCCACTTAAAAACCAGATTATTATTAAAAATGTAAAAAGTATTTTTTGAAAAGATTTATTTTTAAAAATATTAAATTGAAAATATTTTAAAAATAATATTAAAAAAATACCTGTTATTAAAACCAAATAAATAAAAATGTGGTGAGCTATTCCAAAAATTTTGACACCAGGTATATAATTTATAAAAAAATATTTTTCAATCAAAGCTGAAAACATAAATTAATTTTTATTATCTTGATTTTGTTCTAGCTTTTTAGCTTTTTGTGACCAAAATTGAGATTTATCTTTATCTCCTTTTTTGCCATAAAGAATAGATAATGATTTAGCCCAAACCGGATCTTTTGGATTTAAAATACTCCCGTGTAAATTATTTTTAATTGCTTGATCAAGATCATTCTGTAAATAATAAAGGTCAGCTATTTTCTTCCAAATATATCTTTTTTGTAAAGGAAAAAATTTTAAAATTTGAACATACATTTGCTCTGCTACCCCATATTTATTTTTTTCTCTAAAAATAATACCTAATTTTTCATAAACCTGGCTCATTTCAGCTTCAATCATTTGTCTATGTTCTTGATTTAAACCTGGTGAATCAAGATCGGGATATAAAGATAAAGCTTTTTGACATTTATTTTTAGCTTGTTGCCAATCTCTTTGATATATTTTTAATTGACACCAATCATTATAAACACCTGCCATTTTAGGGGCCATACTAGCTGCTTTTTTTATTTTTTTTTCTGCTAATTGAAAATCTTTTTGATTTTTAGTTAAATGAGCTTTTTCCATATAAAGGCGCGCTAAATAAGTAGTAACTTCAAAAACCCTTTCATATTTAGGAATAGACTCCATTCTTTTAATACCTAAATCAAGAATTTTTATTTTAGATTTTTCAGAAGAGTAAAACTTATCTACTGACCAAAGCAAATCTATGGCAAATTTTTTATTATAATAAGGATCCTCAGGAAAATATTTAAAAACTTTTTGATAATTTTTAGGAGAAGTTTCCCAATTATTAAATTGCCTAGTCTTTAAAAAATAATAATCTGCAATTGCTACCCTTATATTAAATTCCCAAAGTAAGATACCACAAAAAATAATTATTGAAATTATAATAAAAATTTTAAATCTTTTAGTCATAGAAATTTTTTAATTAGATTCTTTTAAATCAGGTAAAGTATAAAGAATTGCCAAATATCCAAAAAAGTATACTGCCGTAGGTATAACATGAAAAGAAAATTGAATGGAAACCAAATAACCTAAAATTCCAGCCATAAAGGAAAGAGCTAAAACTTTCTTTTTTTTATTAATTGTTTTTTTTATATATTGAAATCCTTTATAAAAACTAAAAAATATCATTGATAAATACAAAAAAAGTCCTAAGAACCCAGAATAAAAAGTAATATCTAAAATATCATTGTGAATCCGGTCTGGATAAGAGTTAATAGCCTCTAAAGCAGCTGATCTAGGTCGATAATATTTCATAAAATAAAAACGCTGAGTTTCTAAACCATGACCAAAAACAGGTTTTTCTTTAATAAAATTTATAGAATCTTTCCACCACATTAAACGAAGCTCTCCCTTTTCAGATAAATGACTCAATGTTTTAAAACGATGAACAAATTTATTATCCACTTTTGGATTTAAATCAAAGGGATGCATATTTATATAAACTAAAAATACTATTATAACTACAAAAAGTATACTTAAAAGTACACCTAGTCTTTTTTGGTTAATTAAAAAAGACAAAATAATTGTAAAAAAGAAAAATCCTACAAGAAAACCAACCCAACCACCTCGAGATTGACTTAAAACTAAAACTATAATATTGAATAAAAACAAAGATACAAGCAAAGGTCGAATAAAAATAGTTTTTAAGCTTAATTTTAAATTTTCAAAATAACCCTTTTTTATAATCAACCAAACTATTAAAGGTAATCCCAAAAGAAGCCAAGAAGCTAAAAAATTAGGTTGACCTAAAGTAGAAAAAACTCGCCCCTGACTTAGAACTGTGGGGGCTTCAGACCACTTAAGAAAATCTAAATTTAAAAACTGTAAAATACCATAACCAGATACAATTAAACTAGCTAAAATTATAGTTTTGGCAATTCTCTTTACTTGTTTTACATTTCTTAAATTAAAAAAAAGTATTAAAAAAAATAAAAAAAGATGAAGCCATAATAAAAGCCCCATTTTTCTTAAATAATCCCCCCAAAAAGCATGAAAAGAATATTTTGTACTAAAACTTGCAATTAAAAGAATAATAAAAAAGCCAATTATTGGCAAAAGATATTTTAACTTAGCCTTATAATCAATTTTTTCTTTTAAAATAATTTTAATTAACCAAATTGCTAAAAGTAGCTCAACTATTATTTGAAAAAATAAAGATTTAGCTACTTGCCAAGTCCCATTTAAAAAAACAGCAAATATAAGCGGAGAAAATAAAATTAAAAAAAGCCACCCTTTTTCTAAAATATTATTTAAAATTTTAATTGTTTTTTTCTTTTCCATAAATAAA
>CAZBSA010000020.1:0-10027 GCA_964494785.1 uncultured Gammaproteobacteria bacterium
CTTCTTTTTTTGGTTTATCTAAGTTAAATTTTTCTTTGTTCATATAATTTATCTAATTTCTGGTCTTTTAGAGATATCTTGTTTTTGATTTTTTCTTGATTTAATGGCTTTTTTTATAGACCAATTATTGCTAATTTTAGGTGTGTTTCTTATTTGATAAAAATAAGAGACCAGATAGAATTAACCCTATAATCATTTCAAATTTATTTGTACTATTTTTTAAATCATTAATAAATACTTTTTAAATTCAATTGGTTTTTTATAATTCATTTTACTTATTATTTTTTTTATCTTCCTAAAATTTAAAATATTAATCTTTAAAAAATCTTTTTTTTAAAAAATAACTAAAATCTTTTATTTCCTTTTGTCTGTTTTTTAGCTTTTTCTTTAATTCTTTTTTATTTAATCTATTTTCTTTATTTTTAGGACCACTATAAACTCTAACTATATTACCAGGCCCAATTATATTAATTTTTATTTTTATATCCTTAGAAACTTTTCTGTCTTTATAAAATTCATTTATAAGATCTTTAACCTTATTTTCTAACTCTTTGTTCTTCTGTCTCCATTCTTTATAATCTTTTAGTTCTTTATTTTCACAAACTTTTTCTTTAGCCTCTTTATGAGCTTTATTAATTTTGTCTACTATTTTTCCTTCCGGACTAATTGATCTTTTTATCTCTTCATATGAAAGATCATATTTATCAGCTATACTTTTAAATACCTCTTTTTCATTTTCAAATCTTTGCTCAGGCTCACCATAAGATGCAATATCAATCCAAGGAAAAGGCAAACCTCCTTCAATATGACCTTCACATGATTGTCTAGTAGGTAAACCATTTAGGTTAAAAGCAACTACTGCTTGCTTTACTCCTTTTTCAATCTCTTCTCCAAAATAATCTTTAATCTTATTGATTTCTTGCTCTTTTTCTTTCCATTTTTTTTGTTTTTTTTCAATATTTTCCTGGTTGGACGTTGAATCTTCTTGCTTATTTAAATTTTTTAATTTTTCTTTATTCATATAAATAAAAATTAGTTTTCCCCTTCCTCAACAAGGCCTTTTAAAGAAATTTTCTTATTCAATTTTTCAAATTCAGGTAACTCGCTTCTTTTTGAAAGTCCAATCCTGCGCATAAACTCTAAACTAATATCATAAATCTCATTTTCTTTATCTTTTTCTTCAATTAATCCTTTAATTAAAAGATTTCTTAAAATAATTGAACAATTAACCCCCCTAATTTCTTCTAATTCTTGTTTTTCAATTGGTCCCCTATAAGCAACAATAGACAAAGTTTCCAAAGAAGCAGGTGTCATTTCTTTATTAACTTCTTTTTTTAAAAATGATTTAATTGCCTTAGCATTTTGAGGATTACTAGCAAATTGATAATTTTGATTATTTTCTAGTATTACAATACCTTTATTTTCTTTTTTATAAGATTCTTTTAATTGATCTAGGGCAATTTTTATATTATCTTTTTTTTCACCTATAATTTTTTTTATTTCATTTAAAGATAAAGGTTTATGAGAAACAAATAAAATGCTTTCAATTATAGATTGTAATTTTGTATTATTCATAATTGCTTTTTAATTATAATGTCACCAAAAAGTTTTTTTTGTTCAATATTAATTTTATTTTGTTTTAAAAGCTCTAAAGCAGCCAAAAACATTGTTGCTTTTTCAGCCTTAGATTGCTTTTGAATAATTTTATTAAATATTATACTTTTTTTATTTTTTAAAAATCTTTTCAAGCTATTAATTTTTTTCTTTAAAGAAACAATTTTAATTTTTTTAATTTTTTTTGTTATTTTCAATTGTTTTTTAATATCGTTTGCCACTTTTTGATAATAATGTTTTAAAGAAAAAGGAGAAATCTTTTTTAAACTAGCCATACCTTTAGCTCGCTTAGGAATAACTTCATGGAAATAACTAGTATTTTCACTTTTAGCTAATTTTTCAATTGTATCAGTTGCTTTAGCATATTTTTTATAAATCTCCAATCTATGAGCTAAATTAGTTTCCTCATCATCTTCTGCTATTTCAGGCAAAAGCATTCTAGATTTAATTAAAAGTAATTGAGCTGCTATTTCTAAAAAACTTGCTAATTCTTCTGGTTCTAAATTATCTAACTTTTTTACTTGTTTTAAAAAAGAATTAGCTACTTTAACTAAAGATATATTACATATATCAAGTTCTTGCTTTCTTATAAGCTTTAAAAGCAAATCAAAAGGGCCTGTAAATTGTTCTAGGTCTACTTTATACATCTTTACCTACTTTTGCTTTAATCCTCCTTATACCTGCTCCAGAAGATTTTTCTTTTATAATTTTAAACCCACCAATTTCTCCAGTATGATCAACATGAGGGCCAGCACAAACTTCTTTAGAATAATCGCCAATAGAATAAACTTTTACTATATCCGGATATTTTTCCTTAAAAAAAGCTAAAGCACCAGTCTCATCTACTTTTTCTAAAGGCATTTCTTTAAAAGTCACTGGCAAATCTTTTTTAATTTTTTCATTAACAATATCTTCTACCTTTTTAATTTCTTTATCAGTTAAAGCCTTGTCGTGAGTAAAATCAAAGCGTAACCTTTCTGGTTTTAAATCAGAACCAGCCTGTTTAACATGTTTACCTAAAACATCACGCAGAGCTTGTTGTAAAAGATGAGTAGCAGTATGTTGACAAGCTACACTTTCTCCTAAATCCCCTACTCCTCCAAATTTCTTTTTTGCTCCAGCTCGAGAAATTTTTTTATGTTCTTTAAAAGCTTTATCAAATCCTTTTTTATCAACTTTTAAACCATTTTCTTTAGCCATTTCTTTAGATAATTCAAAAGGAAAACCATAAGTATCATAAAGGTGAAATACTTTTTTAGAGTCTAATTCATCTTTGTTTTTTCTTTTAGCATTTTTTACTAATTTTCTAAATTCTTTTAATCCTTGATTAAGGGTTTTTTCAAATTTCTCTGATTCTTTTTGAATAATGGTTATAATATCATTATTTTTTTTATTTAAATCAGGATATATTTTTTTATAATGATCTATTATTTTTTTAGCCAGTTTTATTAAGAAATTATTTTCTCCACCTAATAATCTAGAATAACGAATAGCTCTTCTTATAAGGCGGCGTAAAATATAACCTCTTCCCTTATTAGAAGGCAAAACCCCATCAGCAATTAAAAAACAAATCCCTCTAATATGATCAGCTATAATTCTTTGAGCTTTTTTATTTTCTACCTTGCCTACTTTTAAGAGCTTTTCAATTTGTTTCATAATAGGTTGAAAAAGATCAGTTTCATAATCTGATTCAACTTTTTGCATAACAGCAGTTATTCTTTCTAAACCTGCTCCAGTATCAATATTTTTTTGAGACAATTTTTCAAACTTACCTGAATCTACTTTTTTATATTCCATAAAAACTAAATTCCAAATTTCAACAAACCTACCACAATCACAATTCGGGCCACATGTTTTTAAGTTACACTTACCTGATTTAAAACCCTCTCCCATATCAATATGTATTTCTGAACAAGGACCACAAGGTCCATTTTTGCCAACTGGCCCCCAAAAATTATCTTTTTTACCAAACTTTTTAATTCTTTTTTTAGGAATATGCTTTTGCCAAAATTTAAAAGATTCTAGATCCTCTTTAATATTTTTATCTCCTTTAAAAATTGTTGCCCATAATTTATCTTTTTCAATACCTAATTCTTTTGTTAAAAATTCCATTGCTAGATCAATTGCCTTTTCTTTAAAATAATCACCAAATGACCAATTACCAAGCATTTCAAAAAAAGTATGATGGACCTTGTCTCCTACTTCTTTAATATCAGAAGTTCTAAAACATTTTTGTACGCTTACGGCCTTTTTCAAATCTGATTTTTTCTTGCCATTTAAATAAGGAATAAATTGTTGCATGCCAGCTGAAGTAAATAAAACACTAGAATCAGCCGGAATTAAAGAAGATGAAACAACTTTTTTATGATTCTTTTTTTGAAAAAACTCTACAAATTTTTGTCTTATTTTATAAGAATTCATATATATAAATTAACAATTTTTATCAGAAGTATTATTTAAAAATTTAGCTAAAAATATACCTCCATAAGATATTAGTATTACTGCCCCAAACGCTACAAATAAAATATCAAAGAACCTGGTTAATAAACTAAAAGTTAATCCTAATTTAGCTGATAAATTAACCATATTAAAACCTAAAACACTAGCTCCTTCATATATACCAACATTACCTGGTATAAAACTAAGCAAAGAAGAAAATATTATTACAGTCTTTGCCACAAATAAATCCATAATACCAGGCAAATTTTTATTTAAAAACAAGAAAAATACCAATATTTGAGCTACTTCGAAAAAGAAAGCTAAGCTAGAAATTAAAACAATTGAAAACCAATGCTTTGGTCCTTTTTTTAAAAATTCTACTATTTCATGTCCTACCTGCTTTAATTTACTAGCAATTATTACACTTTTTCCATTTGAAATAGATTTAATTTGATTTAAGTGTAAAAATTTAACCCCCCAACCTAAAATCTTTTTTATTCCAAAAACTCTTAAGCCTAAGTATAATCCTATAATAGCAATAATAATAGCTAAAAATAAAATACTAGCTACTACAAAATTAGTAGTTAAAACTGCTATAACAAAACCAATTGCCAAAAACAAACTAAAACCAAAAAGATCAAACAACCTATCAAGCAAAACTGTTGTAGTTGCTTTAGTAACCGAAACCTTATGATGTTTTTTTAAAGAAAAAATCCTGATTGCTTCTCCTCCCCAATAAACCCCAGGAGTAGTATAACTTACTGCAATTTCCGCTACCCTAGAAGCAGCTAGCTTTAAAAATGGCATATCTTTACACTCAAACTTTTTTAAAATTAAACGCCACTTTAATATCCAAACTAAAACACGAAGAGCTGTAAAAGAAAAAAGGGCAATTAATTGCCAACCATTAAAAAGGGTTAATTTTTTAAAAACTTGTTCAAAACCTATGTGCTGATAAATAGCAAAAGCTACAAGCAATCCTAAAAGAAGTGAAATTACAAATATAGCACCCTTTTTCATAAAAAACTTAAAGCAGTTTAAGAATTATTATCAGAACTTTGATTTGAGTTATCTTTTTTTTGATTTCCAGATGCTTTTTCTTTTTGTTTTTTCTTTAAACAATCTTTACAATAAACTGGCCTTATTCCATCTGGAACAAAAGGAACATAAGTTACTTTACCACATTCACTACAAATTGCTTTATGTTTTTCCTTTTTATTTTTCAAATCATTTAAATCTTGACCTTTTTTAATAAGTCCGCTCCATCTAGCAATTTTATCCTCTACCACATCTTTTGGCTCAGCATAACGCTCGCGTGATATTCTAATAATTTTATCTTCATTGTTTTCTGGCTCAGATATTGGAGGCAGGGTTACAGCAGAAAAGGGTTCTGAAGTTACCCCGTCTATCATAAGCTTTACGTAAACATTGTATTTATCCAAATCTACTAAATCATCTTCGTCAAACCGGGGCTGAAACTCTCTTGATAAAAACTCTGCATCTTCGGCTCCAACCCGAAAAACAACCATTGTCCCCACATTACCAAAAACAGCATTTCTTACCCTATCAGTTTGATCAGTTATTAACTGACCAATATATTGATGTGCTAAAGTTAAATTAAGATGATACTTTCTTGCCTCTGATAAAATGCTAGCAAAAGATTCAGTGGCAAAATTTTGAAACTCATCTACATAAAGATAAAAATCACGCCTTTCTTCTTCTTTCATATCAATGCGTGACATAGCTGCTAATTGTATTTTTGTAATCATCATGGCCCCTAAAAGAGATGAAGCATCTTCCCCAATTCTCCCTTTTGAAAGATTCATAACCAAAATCTTTTCTTGATCCATTAACTCCCTAATATTTATTTTTGACCTTACCTGACCTACGATATTTCTAATAAGAGAAGTAGATAAAAATTGTCCAACCTTGTTTTGAATTGGGGCAATTGCTTTTCTTCTAAATCTGTCATGATAATTTTCATATTCTTCAATCCAAAATGATCTTACTACAGGATCAGTCAAATTACCAACTACTTTACTTCTAAAATCTTTATCTACCAACATTCTCATAATTCCTAAAAGAGTACTATCAGGATATTCTAATAAAGAAAGAATTGTATTTCTTAAAACATATTCTAATCTTGGTCCCCAAGAATCAGCCCAAATCTTTTTAAATACCCCTACTAAGCCAGAAGCTACCAAATGGCGTCTTTTCGGATCAACTTTTTCTAAAATATTAAAAGCAATAGGATATTCTGTATCAGCCGGATTAAAATAAAGCGTTTCATTAATTCTTTGAGAAGGAATAAAGTTAATGATCTTTTCTGCTAAATCTCCATGAGGATCAACTACAGCTACTCCTCTGCCTGCTTGAATATCCTGATATATCATATTTTCTAAAGTAGTAGTTTTCCCAGTGCCGGTTTTACCAACCATATACATATGACGACGTCTATCATCTGTTCTAATGCCAAATTTCTTTTTTTGATTGCGAAAATTAGTTTTAGCAAAAAGACATATATCGTCTTTGTTAGAATCATCAGATGTACTAAAATTACTAATCTTTTTATTTGGGCTTTGTTTTGTTAAATGATTGTTATTTTTATCTGACATAATAATAAGGATTTATTTAAAATTATATCAATTTATCCACTTTTGTCAATTAAATTCTTTGATTTTTTATACAATTCTAACTAATTTTGTTTAGGAGAAAAAAATATTAAACTACTAGATATAATTAAAAGCCCTAAAAGAGCTATTACTTTACCTGTGGTTTGCAAAAATAAGGCTGAAAGACCAAAAATAAAAGCTAACCCCCAATATATCATAACAACCCATTTTTGAGAAATTTGTAAATTTAAAAGCCTAAAATGAAGATGGCTCATATCACCCTTAAAAGGAGATTTATGTTTTAAAATCCTTTTAAAGAAAATATTAATTAAATCAAAAACTGCTAAACCTATAATTAAAAAAGTAGTAGCTAGTTTGCTACCAGAGAGAATTGCTAAACTACCCAGTATAAAGCCAGCGAAAAGACTTCCCCCTTCTCCTAAAAAAATACTAGCTGGGTGAAAGTTATAAACCAAAAACCCTAAAAAAGCCCCGGCTACAACCAAAGCAAACAAACCTACATCAGGCTGAAAAAATTTTGTTAAAATACAAAGACCAGCAATAGTCAAAGCGCCAATAAAAGTTAAACCAGAAACTAAACCATCCAAACCATCTAAAAGTTTAGTTGAATACATTAAAATCATTAACCAAACAAAAGTTAAAATATCAGCTATAGGGGTGAAAAAATAAGGCATACCATTTATCCTAATAACTTCAATTTTAATTTGATTAAAATAAATATAACCCTCACCTAAAGGATTATTTATAAACTCAATCCCCATTCCTCCAACTATAACTGAAAAACAAGCTAAAATAGGCCAGATTATTTGAAAACCTGGTTTTAAATCATACTTGTCATCTAAAAACCCACCTATCATTAAAAAACCTCCTCCAATAAAAAGAGATATCAAATTTCTTAAACTAATATTATCTTTAAACCAAAATTTAGTTTGAAAAAATATTAACACAATTAAAAAAATAGCTAAAAAAATAGCTAATCCACCTAATAAAGGAATTGGTTTTTTATGAATTTTTCTTGGCGCATTAGGCCAATCAACTGCTTTTAATTTCAAAGCAATCTTTTTTAAAACCGGAGTTAAAAGTAAAGCAATTAAAAAACTTAAACTAAAAAATAAAAAATACATAAAATTAATTTGAATCAATAAAATTTTGAAGAATAATTTGAGCCGCTACCTTGTGATTATCACGAGATTTAATCAGTTTTTTTGCCATTTGAGTAGTAAATCTTTCATCAAAATCAAAAACAGGCACTTTAACTTGTTTTTTTAACTTTTTAATAAAATCCTTAGTAGGCTTTGTAAAATCTGTTTCTTTACTATCAAGTCCTACTGGTAAGCCTATTACAATCTTTTTAATATCTAATTCTTTAATTAAATCTTTTAAATAAGCCAAAAAATCCTTATTCTCAACATTTTTATAAGGCATGGCTATTTTTAAATCTTTATCAGCTAAAGCCAATCCAATATTCTTTTGTCCGTAATCTATCCCTAATATATACATGACTTTATTATAGCAAAATTAAACTAATAAAAAAACTGTAATTTATAAAAAATTACAGCTTAAAAATCTTTTTCCATTTTAATTTTTTATTATTGCACTCTAGTAAGAATTTCAGCTTGATTATCTTGGATTAAGATTGTGTGTTCAAAATGAGCTGACAAACTACTATCTTTGGTTACCATAGTCCAGCCGTCTTCTTTTGTTTTAACTTCACTTTTCCCTATATTAATCATAGGCTCTAAAGCCATGGTCATGCCATTTTCTAAAACAGGACCAGTTTCTGGTTTGCCATAATTGAAAACCGTTGGATCTTCATGAAGATTTTTACCTACTCCATGGCCAGTTAAGGTTCTTACCACAGAAAAACCATTTTTTTCAGCATGAGATTGAATTGCATGAGACACATCACCTAAATGACACCCTTTTTGAGCTGCATTAATACCTTTTTCTAAACATTCTCTAGCAATAACTAATAACTTTTCTGTTTTTTTATTAGGCTTTCCTACTGGTATAGTTTTTGCCATATCAGAATAAAATCCTTTTAATTTTATACCACAATCTATTCCTATAATATCACCTTTTTTTAAAATCCTATCCTTACTAGGTATGCCATGAACAACTTCATCATTTACAGAAGTACAAAGAGCAGCAGGGAAAACCTTACCATTAGACTCAAAACCTTTAAAAGCAGGTTCTACATTAGCTTTTTGAATTAAACTTTCGGCTATTTCATTTAATTTATAAGTGCTAATACCTGATTCTACATTAGTTATAACTTTGTTTAATATATCAGCTAAGATTTCTCCTGCTTCTCTCATTATTTTAATTTCTTTTTTATCTTTAATATAAATCATAAATAAGATATAATATCTTGATAAACTTTATTTATAGACTGTTCACCATTAATTTTTATTAATTTACCTTTATTTTTGTAATAATCTATTACAGGGTCGGTTTTTTTATGATATAGTTTTAATCTTTGCTTTATAGCCTCTTTGTTCTCATCTTTCCTTATAACAACTTCTCCTTTGCACTTAGGACAAACTGTCTCATCCCGCTTAATGGTTTTCCCTATTATAAAAGGAGTACCACATTTTTTACATATTTTTCTCTTTTGCAAGCGTTTAATTGATTCTTTTTCTGATATAGAAATAAAAAAGACATGAGTAATCTCTCGCTCATGTTTATCTAGATTTTCATTTAAAGACTTAATTTCACCTATTCTTCTAGGGGTTCCATCAAAAATGATTCCCTTTTTAGGCGATACGTTTTTTAATTCATGCTCAACAATTTCTGAAACCATAGGAATTGGCACCATATTGCCCTGATTTATAATATTAGCTACCCTAATCCCGAGATCAGTTTGCTTTTTAGAAATTTTTCTTAAAGCTCTTCCAATTTCTATGTGTTTTAAATTAAAATTTTTCACCAATAATTTAGCTTGAGTTCCCTTACCTGACCCTTGAGGGCCTAAAAGAATTATATTTAAAACCTCTTTCATATAAATTTAAAATTATTTATGCTCCTCCCTCATATTCATGCATAGATATTTGAGCTTTGATTTGTTTTACGGTTCTTAAAACTACACTAACAGTAATCAAAACAGCTGCTCCACCAATTACAAAGCTGGAAGTTTGAAAAGTATTTTGAATCACAACTGGTAAAATCGCTATAATACCCAAAGACATAGCTCCGGCAAACATAACTCTTTTACTAATTTTTGATAAAAAGCTAGCTGTGTGATCGCCTGGTCGTATCCCGGGTATAAAACCGCCTTGTTTTTGAAGATTTTCAGAAATTTCATCAGGATGAAAAACAATACTAGTATAAAAATAAGCAAA
>CAZBSA010000021.1:0-9889 GCA_964494785.1 uncultured Gammaproteobacteria bacterium
ATTTCTGGAGTTGGTGCTTCTATTGGGGTTGATAGGTTTTTTGCGGCTATGGACAAATTAGGGCTTGTTAAGGAAAGTAAAACCAAATCTCAAGTAATAGTTTTGCCTTTAAGTCAAGATTGCTTTTTAGAATCACAGAAAATTGTTTCTCAATTAAGAAAAAATAATATTGCATCTGAAATCTATTTGGGAGAAACAGATTCTTTTAAAGAAAAAATTATATATGCTGCTAAAAAACAAATACCAGTTTCTTTAATTATTGGTCCAGATGAAATTGAGAATGGAGTAGTTCAAATAAAAGACATGGAAAAAGAAAAGCAAACAGAAGTTAAAAAAGATAATTTGATTAAAAAAGTAAAGGAAATTATATAGTTTTTTTAATTTATTCTTAGTAGTTTTATATGGTGGGCGTAGCTCAATTGGTTAGAGCTCTAGTTTGTGGAACTAGTTGTTGTGGGTTCGAGTCCCATCGCCCACCCTTTTATTCTTGATAAATAAGGCTGGGGAAATTTTTATTCTCAGTTTTTTACATTGATATTTGAAATAGTACTTATTTTATACTATAATGAAAATAATAATTATTTTTTAAATTATATAAATCAGTATTACAGTTCAAAAAATAAAAATATATTTATATAATTGACAGTTTTTTTTAATTATGTTTTTATAATACAAGCCTGAGTGGTTTTTATAATAAAAGTTTTATAAAAAATTAAACACGGTTTAATTCTATGCAAAAAACTAAAACTTTACTAATATTAGCGATTATTTTAATTGTTTTGTTGGGAATTATTTTTACTTTAAACCAAAAAGAAAGTTTTCAAACTAATGTTTCAAAATCAAAACCTGGTCAACAAGAAAAAGAAGATAAGATTATAGTAAAAAGCCCAAAGCCTGAAAAAGAAATTATCTCTCCCTTAAAAATAAAAGGAGAGGCGAGAGGAAGTTGGTTTTTTGAAGGAAGTTTTCCTATAACTCTTGTTGATTGGGACGGAGAGATTATCAAAGAAGTCGTTGCCACAGCAAAAGGAGATTGGATGACTAAAAATTTTGTACCATTTCAAGCAACAATCAAATTTGAGTCACCATATCAGAAAAAGAATCCAGATTTTATGAAAAAGGGTAGCCTGATTTTTCAAAAAGCAAACCCATCTGGTCTTCCAAAAAATGATAACGCCCTTGAAATACCTATATATTTTAAATAAAAATTTACTTAAATATTATATTTTAAAATAGCTCTTATTTTACCATGTAGAGAGCTATTTATAATAACTAATAAAATTAACTTATATTTGTTATGTTGAAAAGAAAGTCTTTATTAGCACTGGTAATTATTTTAATTGTTCTTTTAGGAGCTCTTTTTATCTTAAATCAAAAAGAAGAGTCTAAAAATACTGCCCCAGTGCCAAATCAAGAAAAACAAGGGTTTTTCTCTATGGAAGAATCCAGGGAAGTAGCAAAAAATTGGATTATGAACAATTCAGCTACTTACAAATATGACGGTACTAATTTAAAATTAAAAGATTCCCGTCAAATTGGTTTAAAGGACGTTGACTCATCAGTTTCAGAAGGGAGTGAACCTAAATGTGAAGATTGTTTTGAGTTTGATTTTTCATTTAAATCAAGACATGCTGGATACGGTAATAGGGAAGGTAAGATGCTAGCTCAGGTTATTACTCCTCATGTTATTACAATTACTATTAAAAGTGGCCAAGTAACAAAAGCTGTTGTGGATGAAAAATATGATGCCATTGATCAAACTATGATCAATAACCAGGCTGGCTTAAATAAGTCTGACCAAGAAAAGGTTAAAAATTATGTTAATGAAAATATTGCTAGCTTAACTGATCAAGAACCAAGCTTAGGGGGTAACTTTTATGTTAATAAGATTCTGTTTTTAGGAAACAACAAGGCTCTTGTTCAATATGAAGATGGTCACAAAGCTTATGTCTATAATCTAGATTATAGTCTAAGCCAAGGAGAGGTTAATGTTGATTCTTTTCAAGAATCAGCCCTAGAAGTAAAAAAAGTAGCAGAAGTGGATTTTTCTGAAATTGGCAATATGGTTTCTAAAGAAGATAATGTGCAACTAGTTTATGAAAAACCAGGTGCTCCAGCCTTAAAAAAAGAACTTGATATAACTAATGCTGCTTGTTATGAAATAGAATCAGGCTCTTTAATAGAAAAAGGTTTTAGCGAACTAAGCTGGCAGGAAGGAGAAAGGGTTTTAGTAAATGGAGTAGAAAATGATAATAAAGTAATGGTTAATTTTTTAACCATTTTAAATTAAGTTTAGATAGGTTCAGTTAATTCAAATAAAAACATTCACACAAAAGACTGAAACTCTATATAAAAAAACCACCCATAAAATTATGGGTGGTTTTTTATTTGTAGTGTAATTCTTAAGCTTTCTTTACTTCTGTTGCAGCAGGTCCTTTTGGAGTATCTTTAACTTCAAAAGTTACACTATCTCCTTCATTTAATTGACTGAAGTCAACTTCTGATAATTCACTAGCGTGAAAAAAAATGTCATCATCTTTTTCTGAGCTAGAAATAAAACCAAAGTTTTTATCAGTTAATTTTTTAATTTTACCTTCCATGATTATAAATCAGTTTTAAATAATAAATAAGAAACTCGACTAGTACTTCTTACGATATTTTTTAAATATCTTTAAGATTATTATAACAACCATAAAAATAAAAGCAACCCCCTTATGTTTAAAGATTGTTGACAATAAAGAATTTTTTATTATAATTAAAATAGGTATTTAAATTAAAATAACAATAAAAAAAGAAAGGAGGAATTATGCGAAAGCTGAGTATAATTCTTTTGTTTTTACTAATAGGTTCAATTATAGTTTCTTGCTCTTATTTTCAAAAGCAAGCCCCAAATTTAAAAGAGGTAGTAATTGAAAAAGATTATCAAATTGATTCTCTTCAAAATGTTATGCAAGAAAAACAAAAAGAATTTGAAAAAAGACAGAAAAAATATATTCGGGAAAAAGAAAATTTGAAAATCCGCCTGGATGAATCTCAAACGAATTTAGATAGCTTGTTGGTAGATTATCAAAACCTTTTATCAAAAAATCAAAATGATTCTTTAGCTTTTCAGGGTAGAGTAGAGATATTAAAGTCTGATATATCAGAATATCAAAATCAAATAAGAGAGTATAAGAAGCAGATTCAGTTAATGTCTAAAAAGATTGTTCATATTAAAAAACAAAAAAGCAAAGAAAAATTTGAGAATTTATCACAAAAATTAGATAAACTTAGACAAAAAAACAAGAGACTAGAAAGCCGAATGAATATTGCTTATATTTTAGGAATAGTTGTTTTCCTGCTAGCTGTTAGTTTGTTAGTTTTGTATTGTTATGAAAAAAAGCATTAAAAAAAATAAAGCCCTAAATTAAATTTTAGGGCTTTTCCCTTATTATTGACAAAATATATTTTTTTGTTATTCTAAAATAGAAAGGAGGAATAATGAAATTTGTTCTTTTAATAGGGATAGGTATTTATTTTTATAGCCGAATAGCACTTTTTTATTTTAAAAAATCATCTGATGTTAATAATAGAAAATATTATTTTTTCTTATTAGTAATAGAGGTTCTTGTTGTTTGCTTGGTGATCTATCAATTATTTATAAATTCTATAAGGTGGAATTTAATTTCTTTTTTAAAAGTACCAGGAATTATTATATTTATTACTGGAGTTTTAATTAGCGTTATAGCACGATTAGCCCTGGGATCGCTAAATTGGCAAACAGGTAGATCGCTTTCTAAACCTAAATTTTTAGTTAAAACAGGAATTTATAGTTGGATTAGGCACCCTATTTATTTAGGTACCTGGCTTATGGGGATTGGGTTTGAAATAGTACTTTCAAGTTGGTTAATACTAGCTGTAATATTTCTAGGATTTCCTTTTATATGGTATTGTTCTTATAAAGAAGAAAAATATCTTTTAAAGTGGTTCGGTGAAAAATATCAAACCTATAAAGAAAATACTAACTGGTTTATTCCTATAAAACGGCTTTTAAAATAAAGCCGTTTTTTTCTTGACCTTTTGTTATTTTTCTGCTTTAATAAAAATAAAGTTTATTATAATTATGAAAAAGAAAATTAAGAAATTTATAATTATTGGAACACCATTTTTTTTAATAATTCATTTTTTAGGTTGGTTTAAATTTTATTATAAATTACAATTTTATGATGAAATTGTCCATTTTTTAGCTGGAGCTAGTGTTTTTTTAGTGTTTTATTGGATGCTTAAAAACAAGTTTAAAAATAATTTAAAAGCAACTTGTTTGAGTTTAATTGGACTTTTAGTAATAAGTTTTTTATGGGAGTCTTTAGAAGTATTATTAGATAATATATTAGGTAATTATTTTGTAATTGAGCCCTTACAATTAGGTTTTTTAGATACCATAACTGATGTTATAGCTAATTTTGCTGGAGCGGTTTTTATTATAATTTTTTTAATATTTAAATCTGATTTTAAATAATAGATTATGGCAAAACCTATTATTATTTCCATATGTAATCAAAAAGGTGGGACAGGGAAAACAAATGTAGCAATTAATTTAGCTGCATATCTTAGTTATTTTAATAAAAAAATACTTTTAATCGATTTGGATTCTCAGGGTAATGCTACTTCTAGCTTAGGTGAATATGATTATGAAGGTGATATTTATGAGGTTTTAATTCAAGACAAAGATTTGTCGCAAGCATTAAAGAAAACAAGAGAAAATTTTTGGATTATTCCCGCGAGCGAAGATTTAGCTGGGGCAGAGGTAGAGTTAGCTCCAAAAATAGGAAGGGAAAAAAGATTAAAACAAGCTCTTGACGGTTTTGATGATATTAATAAGTTTGATTTTATTATTATAGATACCCCGCCTTCTTTAGGGCTTTTAACTATAAATAGTTTAGTAGGGGCTGATAAAGTATTAATTCCAGTTCAAGTTGAATATTTGGCAATGGAGGGTTTAAGTCAAGTTTTAAAAACTATTGGTTTAGTGAAAAAAAATCTTCACCCCAATTTAGATATTTCAGGTACTATTTTAACTATGTTTGATAAAAGGAGTAAGCTATCTTTTGAGGTTTGGGAAGAAATGTATAAACATTTTTCTTATAGAATCTTTAAAACTGTTATTCCAAGGAATGTTGCTTTGGCTGAAGCGCCTAGTTATGGCAAAACTATCTTAGAGTATAATCCTAGATCTAAAGGGGCGCATTCTTATAAAAGACTGGCCAAAGAAATACTTTTTTATAAAGATTATGATAAAGATTTTTAAAAATTAATAAAACCTGTTATAATAAAAAATATAATTCATTCACTGATTTATTAATTATTATGTCTTTAGGCAAAGGTTTAAATTCTTTAATTCCTCAAGAAAGGGAAGATAAAAGCAAGAAGACTTTTCAAGGGATAAGAGAAATACCATTAAAACAAATTGAACCTAACCCAAATCAACCCCGACAAAATTTTAAAGAAACCAGAATTCAAGAGCTGGTTGATTCTATAAAAATTCACGGAGTTTTACAACCTTTAATTGTTGAAAAAAAGACTAAAGATAAATATCAAATTATTGCTGGAGAAAGGCGTTTTAGAGCTTGCAGGCGTTTAAAAAAAGAAACAGTTCCAGTTATTTTAAAAGATGTAGATGCTAGCCAAAAACTAGAAATGTCTTTAATTGAAAATATTCAACGCCAAGATTTAAATCCTATTGAAAAAGCAGAAGCATTTAAACATTTTATTGAAGACTTTGGTTTGACACAAAAACAAATTAGTAAAAAATTAGGCAAGTCTAGATCTTCTATAGCGAATACATTAAGGCTAGTTAACCTAGATGAGGATATTAAAAATGCCTTAAGGGATAATAAAATTTCTGAAGGTCATGCTAGAATACTTTTGTCTCTGAAAAATTCATCAAAACAAAAAATTCTTTTAAGAAAAATTATAACCAATAATTTATCTGTTAAAGAAACAAAAAAAGCTCTTAAGTCAAAAATTAAACCTAGAAAGACTTTTCCAAATAAATATCAGAAGCAAGCTGAGAAGCTATCCAATCTTTTGAACACTGATGTAGAAATTAAACAATATAAAAATAAATCTAAAATCATTATTAATACATATTCTAAGGAAGATATTAATGATATTATAAATAAATTAACTTAATTAACTTTGTGTATAAAAAGGTTTTAATTACTAATAATAAATGTTATAATAAAAATAATTATGTCTATTACAATTAAAAGAAAAGAAAGAGAACCATTTAATAGTTTTTTAAGGCGTTATTCTAAAGAATTGCGCAAAAGTGGTATTGCTAAAAAACATAAAAAATCTCAAGTATATCAGTCTAAGTCTAGTGATGTTATGAAAAAAAGACAGACCTTAGAGAAAAAGAGAAAAAGAGAAAATGCTTATTATAGAAAAAAGCAGAAGAAATAAATTTATATTAATATTTAAAATTATATTATATGGAATTATTAAAAAAAATAGAAAGTGATTTTCAAGAAGCTGCTAAAAAAGCCCAAAAAATAAAAAAAAGAGTTTTACGTAATCTTAAAAGTAAAATTCAAAATAAAAAAATAGAGCTTCGAGCTAAAGGTAAAGAAATTCAAGAAAAAGATTTATTTCAATTATTAAAAAAGCAAGCTAAAAAACATAAAGAATCTATAGAGCTTTTTCAAAAAGGAGATAGAAATGATTTAGTTGAAAAAGAAAAAAAAGAACTAGATATTTTATCTAAATATTTACCTGATGAATTATCTGATAAAAAGATTACTGAAATTGTTAATAATGTAATTAAAGAAATAGGGGAGAAGTCTCCTAGAGTTTTTGGTCAAGTTATGGGCAAGGTAATGAAAAAGGTAAAGGGTAGAGCTGATGGAAATAAAGTAAAAAAAATAGTAGAAAAAATTTTAAAACAATAAATTTATTATAATTTTATGAAAAAGGGGCTATTTTTTTCTGTTTTTGTTATAGGGCTAGTTTTTATGCTAGTTTCTCCTGCTTTAGCTCAGGTTAATTTAGGTAATAATTTAGGACAGCTTGCTCAAATTATAGGATATGATGCAGAAGCATCACTTATTGGAATAATTGCTAGAATTATAAGAATAGCAATAGGCTTAACCGGGCTTATTGCTTTTATTATAATGGTAGTTGCTGGTTTTAAATGGATGACAGCTGGCGGTAATCAAGAACAAGTTAAAAGCGCAAAAGACCTTTTAAAAAATGCTTTAATTGGATTTTTAATAATAGTTTTAGCTTATGCTATAGTAAGCTTTATTATATCTCTTTTATCTGGACCTTCAGGGCCAGGAACAGAGCCAGTTTGTGGTAATGGTATATGTGAATCTGGCGAAAATTATGTAAATTGTCCTGAAGATTGTGATGAACCTGGCCCTGGGCTAGGGGATGGATTTTCAGTTCAAGAAGTCCAAACAACCTTTGAAGAACCAGGCAATTATTATACTAACGTATTCCGCTGCTCAGCTGTTCAGCCATTATTTAATCGTTTTGTCGACGCTAATAAAATAGAAGACTTAGAAGATGAAGAAGGTTTAAAAATTGCAAATGCTGATAATAATAATTCAGTTGATGGAAATTGGCAGACAAGGGGCAAAAATATAATTTTTAAACATCCTGATGAGCTTTTTGCAGAAAATCAAGATTATATTGCTTATTTACCACAAGCTATTTTAGATAAAAATAGCAATACCCTTGAGGCTTGTTATGCTAGCGGTAATTGTGTTGAAACAGATACAACTTTTAACTGGCATTTTAATGTGGGGACAGGGATAGATGATATCCCCCCTGAAATTGATTCTACTTACCCTATATCAGATAATACATCTAATAATTATCCAGACAAAGATGTATCTCTTAAACCAAATATTGAAGTAGATTTTTCTGAAGCCATTGATGTTACTACTGTAATATCAGGCAATACTACTAGTAGCCCAATAGCAGAAAATATATATGTTGAAAAAATAAATGAGCAAGGAGGGGGAGTGGTTGAAACTTTAGCTAATACAGATTGGCAAATTGAAATGACAAATGATGGCTTTGAAATGTTTTTAAAAGAGGAATTACTTTTAGAAGCTTTTACTTGGTATAGGGTTCATATAGAAGGAATAGAAGATCTTTGTATGAATGAAATGTCTGGTGTTTATGAGTGGGAATTTCAAACAAATGATAGTGTTCCAGGCATAGATTCATGGAATCCGACTGGAGAAAATGTTTGTCCTGATACTAATATTGGAATTGCTTTTAATACCTCTATGAAGCAACATGAAATAGAAATGACAGTTAATCCTGATGATTCAGATCCATATACGTTTGACATATATCCTGCTAATTTAGGTAGTCCATATGAAAAAGATATAATAAATGAAAATAATGAAATAATTGGTGTTTTTAGTGTATTAGATCCGGAGCCAGGTGGTTTTCGGGTTTTTTCTTTTAATCCAGCAAATAATTTAACAGAAAATTTAGGGCATAGTATTGAAGTAGATACTACATTAGTGATAAATCAAGCTGGTAATCTTTTAGAAAAAGAGTGGAGTTTTACAACAACTACTTTAGAAGATTGTGAGTGTAGTCCTTGGATTTATAACATAAATCCAAATAAAGGTGGCCCAGGAGAGTGTATTACTCTTTCCGGTTCTTGTTTTACTGGTACTTCTTATAATCCAGCTACTCCTCAAAATTTAGCTTTTCATTTAGACGATGCTTCAATTATTGGTGAGATTCAAGGTTATGGAGATGGATATATAACAAGTGTGGTGCCTCAAAGTTTTTCTGGTGGCGATAACCTAGATATTGATTTTGATATTAAATATACAAATTCTGGCTCTATAGCTTCAAGCAATCAAATAGGATTTTTTCTTAACACAAATGAACCAGCTAATGGTCCTTGTCTTTTTCAAGCTCAGCCTGATATAGGTTTTCCCGAACAAACAAAAGTAGATTTACAAGGTATTAGATTTGGAACAGAAACTGCATCAAGTAAGGTAATTTTTCATGATCAAAAACAAGCTACTTATGAGCTGTGGTCTGACAATTTTATAGAAAACTCATTAGTACCCTCAGGAGCTAGTACAGGTGATTTGAAAATTAAAAATATAGTAGGAGAAAGTAATGCTCTACCTTTTACAATAATGGATCACCCCTTACCCACAATTACAAGCATTACACCAACCCAAGGTACTAATAACCCAAATATTCCTACTTATGTTACTATAAAAGGAGAAAATTTTGGTATGTATCAAGGGAATAAGTTGGTTAAATTTGGTGATACAGTGGCTGAAATTGGTTGTAATAACTGGTCAGACGAACATATTGTCGCAATTGTCCCAGAAACTTTATCTGAAGGAACTTATCCAGTTAAGATTTTTGATCCGGGCTGGGGAGAAAGTAATAGTGAGGATTTTATAGTTAATAATACTTTTCACCCAGCTATTTGTGAACTTAATCCAAATTATGGTGAAGCAGGTGTTAATTTTAATATAGAAGGGATGAATTTTGGTGATAATCAGGTGAATAGTTATGTGGAATTTGGCTACGGCACTTCTGGAGCTGTTGAAATAAGAGATTTTGAAGAAAATGAATGGTCTAATACTGTTATTAATGCCCAAACACCAGAAATAACAAATGTTGAATCTGATGTAGCAGTTTATGTTCCATCTCCTATTGAAAATGGTAATCCCCTTAAGCGGTCAAATTTAGTTCCTTTTTATAAAACACCTTTTATTCAAAGTATTACACCAGATAATGGTAGAGCAAAAGATTGGATTACTATAAAAGGAAAAAACTTTTTATCAGAAAAGGGAGAAGTTACATTTATAGATAACAACGGTGAGGTTTATATAGGAGATTCATTACCAGATTA
>CAZBSA010000022.1:0-9626 GCA_964494785.1 uncultured Gammaproteobacteria bacterium
AAAAAAGAAAAAAGCAAAGAACTTCAGGAGAACTTTAAAGAATTAGAAATGATTGCTCAAAGAGTTGGGTCTGATTTTGGAATGAAGATTAAAATAGGTAAGCCCGGTGGGGGTAGTTTTTTCAATCCAACAGAAAACTCAATAACCTTAGACCCAGAACACATCAAAGAAGATAAAGAGGGTGCTAAATTTGTAGCCGCTCATGAAGGGGCTCATAAAGCTATTAGTAAACATCCCAAAGAAATTGGTCTAGCTATAGATAAGATACGTCAGTTATATCAAAAAACGGGTTTTGGTTTTATTCAAAATGCTATAGAAGATCCAGCTGTCAATGATTGGTTTCAAAGTAAATTGCCTGGTCTTAGAAAATGTACTCAAGAAAATTATGATGAACAATTTAAAAAAGAAGGAGCAGTACTTTCTAGTCCTGAAATTCAAAAGATAGCTCAAAGACTTGGTTATTGGCCTAAATTTGCTAAATTTGGTTCAGAAATTATAAGGAATTGGCATAAAGGAAATTTTTCTAAAGATTTAGACATAGATGTAAAAAAAGCTTTAAATAAAACTAAAAAATATTTTGAAGAAAGTATTAAATCTATACCTTCTAAAGACCCAACTGATGATGAAGTTGTAAAAAAAGCCCAGAAAAGGTTTAAAATAAATACAGAAAAAGTTTGGCCTGAAGTTGAAAAATTAGTTGAAAAAGACATGGAAAATGAAGAAATGCGCCAACAAACCCAAGACATTGAAAAAGATTTAGAAGAAATTGAAAAGATTAAAAAACAAATTGATAAAATAAAACAAAAACAGCAAAGTAAAAAAGGGAAACAAGGGCAGCAAAAAGTGGGTAGTCAAGAAAATCAAAGTTCTTTTCAAGACCAAAAAACAAAAGATAAAAATCAACAAAGCAAAAACACCCAAAAGAATACAGATCAAGATGGCGTTAAAAGTGGCTCGAGTCAAGGAAAATCTGAAGAGGATGGCCAAATTAGCCAAGAGCAAGCTCAAAAAGATAGTGGTCAAGAAAGTAGTTCTAAAATTAATGACAAGATTAAAAATAAACAAGATAAGATAAAAGAAATGAAAGATAAGCTTAAGTCAAAAGGTTTAGATGATGATGTATTAGATGAAATACATGATAAGATTAAGCAAGCTGAAAAAGATTTAGATCAAGATTTACCAAATGACGAAAAACCAGTTCCTATAGATAAATTATCAGAAAAAGCTAAAGAACAACTAAAAAAAGCTTTTGATGAATTAGAGGATGAAGAAAAACAGAAAATAAAAGAAGATGCTAAAAAGGCTCTAGATGATTTAGAAGATAAAATGAATAAAGAGATAGAGTCTAAACTTAAACAAAAGAAACCTAAAAGCCATAAAGATCAAAGAAAAACTAAAAAAAGTTATAATAAAACAAAGAAAGATTTTCAAAATAAAGAAAAAAATAGAGAAAAAATAAGACAAAAATTAAGATCAAAAATAGACTCAACTATGAGCGCTTATGAAAAAACAAGGTCTGAAAATATGTATTTAATTGATTCATTATATATGCGTTTGATGAAAATTTTAAAGCCTGATCAAATAAGCAAAAAAGAAGGGGGCTATCCAAGTGGTTTTCAGCCAGACTTACAAAGAGTAATGCAGTCAGACGCTGATTATAATCAAAAAATGAAAATGTGGCTTAGGGAGTCAGATCCCGAGAATAAGGATTATCGTTTTTGGAGCTTAATTGATATGTCGGGCTCAATGAATGGCGCGCCCATAAAAGAGGTTTATAAGGGCTTTATAGTAGTGACTGAGGCTTTAGACAGAATAGAAAATTTTAATTCTGAAAATATGGAGGTCCATCAGGGTATTACTGGTTTTAGTGATGACGTTTATCAATATAAAGCTTATGATGAAAGAATGACTAAACAACTTGAAAAGAAATTATCAGGAATTTTATCTCAAGGTGGGGGCGGAACAGATACTATTGCTGCAACTAAGCATGCTTTAGAAAAAATATTTGATGATCCAGGGGAAGATGTTAATTTTTTATTTACTTTTACTGATGGGTCGCCTAATAATCCAGAAGGCTTAAAACAACTCATTAAAGAAACCAAAGAGCAGAGAAAAGAAAAAAATATTAAACTTGGTATTATCTGGTTAGTAGAAGGAGAATCTTCTGAAAAAGATGAAAAAGAATTAAAAGAATTAAAAGAATTTTTTGGTTATGATTTTGGGATGGTTATGACAACTAGTGAGTTTGATAAAGAAAATAAAGAGAAAAATTTTGCCCAAAGATTAGCAAAATTATTAGAGACTATAATAAAAGACCCTGATAAATTATAAAATTTATCTTGACAAATAGTCCTGATTAGTTTTAATATAAACATATATGAAAAATAAAGATCTAAAAGCAAAAATTAATGACTTTGTTAAAATTTTAAAAAAGATATCTCCTAAACCCAAACAAAAAATAGATCATGGTTTAATTGTTATTGAGGACGTTAAACAGTCGCCTAAAATCTCTATTAAAGAAGTTAAAAATAAAATAAATGCTATTTTTTGTTCCAATGCTGGTAATTATAGTAAAGTAGTTAATAAATTAACAAAAGCAAATAATTTAAAAAAAGATTTATTAGTTTTGGTTGATAATAGTATTAATCCAAAAGTTATTTCACTTTTAAAAACAATTGCTGTTGATCAATCAGTTAATTTGGAAAATTATAAAGAAAGGGACGTTTTTTATTTAAGTCTTAATAAAAATTTAAGAATTATATTTTTAGCAAAAAGATCTACTATTGAAAAGATCTTAAAATATGATTCTTTTTATAATTTATTTGGTCCTATATTGTCTATTTAATTTTTTAATATATGCCAGAAGAAAAAATTACATTTGATTCGCCTGAAACACAAAGGGTGCAGAAAGAGGAGGAAAAACTAAGAAAAGAAGGTGGGATAGTTTTTGAAACTGAAAAAGATCCTGAAACAAATAAAAAAAAGAATTTTATAAATATTTTAGGTATAAAAATAGAAACTAGCGCCAGCAAAGAAGAAATTCAAGAAATAAAAAAAGAAATTGTTTTTAGTAAATTAGATAAAATGCTTTTAAGAAGAATGGCAGAATGTTATAAACTTAAACAACCATTGCTTATTGAAAGTGATCCTGGAGCTGGAAAAACCTACTTATTGCATCAATTTATTAAAATGATTTATGGTAAAGATGCTCCAATTCTTCAAATTAATGGTTCTCCAAAAATGAATGAATTAGATATTTTAGGTCATTGGGCTCCAAATAATATGGATCAAGGACAAACAGAAAGCTATGAAGATTTTTTGCAAAATAATATGATGTCTGGGAGAATGAAACAACTTTCAGAGGAATTTAGTAGAAAAATGGCAAAAATTAATAAAAAACTTGAAAAAGGTGAATTAAGTAATGAAGAATTTCAAGAAGAATTTGGTAAACTTACTACTGAATACATAAATGCACAACAAGATCTTCTAGTAGATGAGGCAAAGGGGACGAAATTTAAAGATAAAGATAAAAATGATTGGCATTTTCAGGCAGGCCCACTTTTAAAGGCATATTCCGGTAATAATGGTAAAGGTTTTCCATTACTTGTTGATGAATTTAATTTAATACCCTCGAAATATCAGCAAATATTTTTACAAATTAGTGGTCATGACGGAGGTCTTTCTGACTCGATTCATTTTTGGGGAAATGGAGATAAAACTACTTATAAGAGAGGGGACAATACTTGGATAGTTTTTACTTCTAATTTTCCTGAAAAAACAGCTGGTAGAAGCGAGGTTGTTCCCCCAATGAGTGATAGGTTGGTTTGGCAAGTAGTAGATAATAAAGATTTTGAAGAAAAGAAAAAATCTCTTGTTCTAACGGCTGGAGGAAGGTTAGAAAGGACCAAACAGGAAGTTTTTAAGGAAGCTGGTTTAGAATTTATTGAACCAGAGGTAGAAGATGGGATTCAATGGGATAAAGCATTAGATGAAAAATTGGGAGAGCAAATAGCTGAAATAGTTGAGTTGTTAGATAGGGAATTTGTAGATTATTATAACAAAGTAGGAGATTCATTAGAATTTGCTACTGGCGAGGAAAGAAGAAGAACTCAAAAATTAGAATTTTCTAGCAGAAATGCTTTGCGTCTTTTTGCATACCTTGATCATTTTCAGGTGAGAGATAAAAAAACTGGTGAAATAGATTTTGCTAAAACATTAAAAATGGCATTCAACATATATTATATTTCTCGATTAGCAAGCAATGATGGTAAAGAAAAAATGAAAAGATTATTTAGTGAAATATTAGAAGGAGATACGGGGAAAATAGAAATAGAACCCAACGAGGATCAAAAACAAGAATTAGAAGATCTATTCAATAAGAAAAATCAAGAATTATTGGAAAAATTAAAGATTGAAAAAGAAAAAATTGAAAAAGCAATTAACAATGTTAAAAAGGCTGAAATATCTGATAATAATACTGACAATAATGTTGATATTAAAGTTTTGAATCCTAAGATCGCAAAATTTATTCAAGATACAAGCATGGGCGTTATAACCTTATTGGGTCATAAGACGTCTGATGAAATAATAGAAAATTTTAACAAAGAAAAAAATAAGCGTTTAGAAAAATTAAAAAAAATTAAAAAACATATTGTTGATCTATTAAGTAAATTAACTCAGTATAAAAAGAATTTTTTAAATAATAATATTTTTAAAGGGGTAAAAACAAGAAAAGAATATTTAGAAATTTTGGTAAAAAGGTACAAAAAACAAAAAAAAGGAATTGATGCCCCTAAAGCAGATATCGATGTTAATGTTAAAAATTTCAAAACAAAATTTTCGCCTAAGGTTGAATTAAGAGATAACATGAACCTGGATAGACCTATTGTATCATCTCGCGATAAAACTTTTAAAGCTGCGCTAGAATTAATTTTTAAGTCCTTGCCGATCGAATTATTTATTATAAATTTAGGAGATCTGAATAGTACAGAAGATAGTGTAAGGTGTGATACACTTAAGCGAAAAATTCAAAAAGATATAAGCAATATTAAAAAAATTAAAACAGTTCAAGTTCCGGTCAAATCATCGCCATTATTCAATAATACCGAGAATAGCAAAAAGGCTGATAAAGAGACGGAAAAAGGCCGAGAGAGCGTAGATATAAACCAGCTTGAAAGTAATATTAAAATTATATTAGATAATTCCTCTAGTAATTTATATAAATCAATAAATGAAATATTTGAAATATATAAAGTTAAAAAAATAAAAGAGAATATAGATTCAAAAACGATTCAAGAACTTTTGGGTAAGAAAAGTTTTTTTACAAAAGAAACAAGAGAATATTTTATTAAAAATATTAAAGCTAATGGTAATAATTTCATTGAAATACTAAAAGAATTTTTAGATAATAGGCTTCAAGATGATATTAATATTAAGCGTTTTTTAAATTCATCTGCTATTAATTACAAAGTATGGAAGGATTATAAACAAAAGTTAGATAAAGTTAAAAAAATAATTGAAAAGGGCGGTGATATTCCAATAGTATTAACTAAGATGGTAAGAGAAGAGTCTCTCAAGAACGAACTAGAGCCTCAATTGAGCCGAGATATGATAAAAAGATTAAAAAAACAGTATAACTCCTACAATCTTGACCTTGACGAGCTTTTAGGCTTTTTAGAAATACCAAAGCTTTTAAGGGAGTTATCTAAAAAAGAGAATGTTTTTTTAGAAGACATAGGTAGCTTTGATGTTTCAGAGGTTCTAGATAAGGTAGTTGAAAATTATATAGAAAATATGGAAAAAAATGAAAGAGTTTCTTTATATTCACTTAATTATGAATTTAAAAAGATAATATTAGATATGCTTAAAGATAATAAAAAGTTAAAACAAAAAATAATTAATGAAAAAGTATCTATTATTGATGCTGTCTGTTTTGATAATTTATATAACAAAAAAGAGAAAAATAGGAAAGATAATAGATTAGGCGATAAATTAAAAGATGAAGAAGAAGATCAAAAAGAAGAGAAGGAAAAGATTAAAAAAAATAGATTTATGCGCTTTTTTAGTCATTTTGTTGAAAAGGAGGGGCCAATAGTCATTTTGGCAAATAATAAATTCAAAGAATATATTCAACAATCAAAACTCTTTGATAAAATAAAAAAATCTGGCAGAGAAATTCATTTTATTAATAGTTTAAAACCAGAACAAGTATTAGAAAATATGAAAAATATTTTATAATAAATCTAAGATAAAAAATATACTTATAAGGTATATTTTTTTAATTAAATAATGTCAAAAGATTTTGATACGATTAAAATTTATTGTGAAAAATGTAATACTCTTTTATATAAATATCATAAATATGGCTCTGGTCATTTAGTAAAATGTTTTATTAACCAAATTAAAGAAGATTATACAAAAGGTGATATGAGATGTCCTAATTGTCAGAAAAAGATTGCTAGAAAAAGAAAATTTCAAGGTAAAGATATTTATAAAATCATTCAAGGCAAGGTTTATGTAAAAAACTAATAATATTTATTTAGTTTAATAATATAATAAAAAAATAGGCTAAAATAGCCTATTTTTCTTTTAATATATATTGTTTTTATATAATTATTTTTTATTCAGATAATCAATCGCTGAAAGAGCAGCTGTTGCTCCTTGGCCAGAAGCAATAGCAATTTGTTTGTATGGCAAATTAGTTACATCGCCGGCTGCAAATAAGCCGCTTATATTAGTTTGACACTTTTTGTTTATTATAATCTCTCCATAGTCATTTTTATCTAGCTTTTTGGGGGCAAATTGAGAATTAGGAATCAAGCCTATATGCACAAAAACTCCCTGAATGTCTAATTTTTGCTTTTTATTATTTTTGTTTTTATAGATTAAGCCATTTATAAACTCCTCTCCAACAAATTTTTTTGTCTCAGCTTTATAAATTGGTATTATATTATTTTTTTTATTTACTTTTTCAATTAGTATATTATCGCCTTTAAACTTATCATTAATGTTTAGCAAATAAACCTTTTTAGCAATATCTTTTAGCATTATAGCTGATTCTAGCGCAGATTCACCCCCTCCAATAGTAGCTACTGTTTTGTCTTTAAAAAGAGGTCCATCACAAACTGTGCAATAACTTATGCCTTTTCCTCTAAATTTCTTTTCTCCAGGTACTTTTAAGCGTCTAGGCTCCATACCGGTTGCAATAATAACAGATTTTGCTTTATATTCTTTTTTAGCTGTTTGGCTTTTTGCTTTTATTTTAAAACTGTTATCAGGTAGGATTTTAATTTGTTTAGCTGTTAAATTTAAATCCGGCTTTATATTATACATTTTAAGATGATCTTGAAATTTTTTTGAAATTGTTTCACCATTAGTTTTCCCCCATCCTGGAAAATTAGTTACTTCTCCGGAAGTAGCAATTTCTCCTCCGGTTTCTTTGGCAATGATTTTAAAATTTAATTTTTCTCTGGCTGCATAGATTGCAGCTGATGAGCCAGCTGCTGATGCTCCTATGATTAAAAGGTCTAACATATATTTAAAATTAATGTTAATTACTCTATTTTTATTTTACTCTCATTATTTTATATAGCAAATAATAATAAAAATACCAGTGTATACTGGTATTTGGAAGTCGGGCCGGCGGGATTTGAACCCGCGATCTCGTGCTCCCAAAGCACGCGCCTTAAGCCACTAGGCTACGGCCCGAATATAGATTGAGTATAGAAATTTAAAACAGTTTTGTCAAGTTTTAAAAATTTTTAATTTCTTTATTTTTAAGGCTTGATGTAACTAATTTTTCAATATTTAATTCTTTTTCTGCTTTTTTAGCTTGGCCAATACTGGCTCGGGTTTCTGGATGTTTTGGTACAAACCTAGAACAGCAATCTTGATCTGGTTGATTTGAAATTTCTAAGGTATTAATTTTTTTAGCAATTTTAATAATTTCTTGCTTATCAAAACCAATTAATGGCCTAAAAACTGGTAAATTAATTGCTGCTTCGGTTTCTCTAATATTTTCTATAGTTTGAGAAGCTACTTGGCCTAGATTGCCCCCTGTTAAAAGAGCGCTGGCATTTTCTTTTTTAGCGATTATCTCCGCTATTCTTAGCATAAATCTTCTATATAATATAACTCTCATTTTAGCTGGAGCATTTAACATTATCTTTTTTTGAATTTTGGCAAAAGGAATAAGGTAAAGTTTTGATTCAAACTGAAATTCATTTAATAATTTTACTAATTTCTCTACTTTTTTAATTGATTCTTTATTAGTATGAGGATAGGCATGGAAATGGACAAAAATTACTTTAGCTCCCCGTTTCATGCCATACCAAGAAGCTACCGGAGAATCAATCCCTCCTGATAAAAGGCTTATTATTTTACCACCAGTGCCAACTGGTAGTCCGCCAAATGCTTTTATTTTTTTTAAATAAATAAAAGCTTTTTTTTCAACTATTTCAATAAAACAAGTAATATCAGGATTATCTAAATCAACTTCTTTTTTATATTTTTTAACTACTGCTTTTCCAATCCTTTGATTTATTTCTAAAGAATTTAATTTAAATTTTTTATTTGATCGTTTAGTTTTTATTTTAAAACTATTAAATTTTTTGTTTTTTAATTGTTTAAGAGATTCTTTTTTTATATCTTTTATATTTTGAGAAACAGATTTTGCAAAAGTAAAATAAGCTATACCAAATACTTTTTTTAAAGCTTTTTTGATTTCTTTTTTATTTTTTTCTCCTTTTTTTGTTAAGTTTATTAAAATAAGGCCTGACATTCTTTTTATATTTTTAAAAAAACCTTTTTTCAAGGCTTTTTTAATATTTTTAATAAGGGTTTTTTCAAAATAGGGACGGTTTTTTCCTTTCAGGGCTATTTCGCTATAATGGCAAATAATTTTCATATAAAAGATCTTTTTTATAAAGTAATTTAATAGATTTTTGTTAAATCAATTCCAGTATAATAATATTTTAATATTTGAGAAAAGTTGGCTCCTTCATTAGCGGCCACTATTCCCCCAATTTGAGGCATTCCTACTCCATGGCCTCTCATAGCTTTTCCTTGACCAGGTGGGTCAATCTTAGATTTTAGATAAGGGACAGGAAGCCTGGTCATATTTTTATCTTCCGAGTTATAAGTTTGACCATTACTTTGGGCAAAATAATATGCTAATATTGGTTCATTTTGATGAGTGGCTATTATCCCCTTGGTGTCTTTTACTGCTTTTTGTAAATTAGGTTGGTTTTTAGCTCTTTTATATCCTCTATATACTTGATCTGCCTGACTTCCCCTTAAGGTGAAAAATGGCTCTCCGTTTGGAGTATTTATGTATTTATGGTTAAAGTATCTAAACATAGCATAGGTTCTAGCTGCAATACTTTGGGCTTTTAAAAATTGAGCTGGAGATTGATCTGAAACCTCAGCTAATCCTTTTAAATAATCTTCTAAATTTATTTCATTTATAAGCCATAAGCGGTTAGTGTTTGGGTTATAGTGAATTTCAAGAGTATTTTGAAATTGATTATGGTTTACATTTTGGCCCCAAAATGGTCCATTATACCAACTGGTAATTTCAAAAACTTGACCTGGGTTTTGTTTGTTTTTAATAGTTAAATATGAGTCAG
>CAZBSA010000023.1:0-9349 GCA_964494785.1 uncultured Gammaproteobacteria bacterium
GATATATTGAATCTTTATCTTCATATGCAAGACAATTTTTAGATAAAATGGATAAACCTGATGTTGATGAAATCACTGGCCTTTCTCCGGCTATTTCAATTAATCAAAAAAGAACTTCTCATAACCCCCGCTCTACTGTAGCAACAATTACTGAAATTTATGATTATATGAGAGTTCTTTTTGCAAGAGCAGGTACTCCTCATTGCCCAAAATGTGGTGGTGAAATAAAAAGTCTTAGCAATCAAAAAATAGTTGATAAAGCTATTAACTTTATTAATAAAAATAAAGGTAAAACCTTAACTATATTCGCCCCTGTAGTAAGAGGCAGAAAAGGCCAACACCATCAACTTTTATATGATTTTTTAAATAAGGGTTTTACTAAAGCGCGAATTGATAAAAAAATACACTCTTTAAAACAAAGAATAGTTTTAGATGAAAATAAAAAACATACTATTGAAATAGTAGTTGATGAAATGCCACAAAAAACTGACTTTAATAAAAAAGATAATAGATCTAGGCTGGCAAAAGCAATAGAAAATGCTCTTTCAAAAGGAAAAGATGTAGTTACATTAAGCATTGATGAAAAACACGAAGTTGCTTTTTCCTCAAAATTTGCTTGCCCAAAATGTCAATTCTCTTTTCCAGAAATTGAGCCTCGACTTTTTTCATTTAATAGCCCTTATGGAGCTTGTTCTGAGTGTCATGGCATAGGTAGGGTTGCTTATAGATCAAAAAAACCTTGTCCTAAATGTGAAGGCAATCGCTTAAGAGATGAAGCTTTAAGCATTACAATTGAAGATAAAAATATTATAGAAGTCACCCGTTTATCAATTGAAAAGGCATGGGAATTTTTCACTAATCTCAGTGAAAAGAAAAGTTTTAAAAGCAAAATTACCACCCCACCATTAAGAGAAATAAATAATCGCCTTTCATTTTTAATGGATGTTGGTCTTGATTATTTAACCCTTAATAGAACAGCTGGAACACTTTCCGGTGGAGAAGCTCAAAGAATAAGGTTAGCCACCCAAATAGGTTCTCAATTAACTGGTACTCTTTATGTTTTAGATGAGCCAACTATAGGTCTTCATCAAAGAGACAATGCCCGACTTATAAACACTTTAAAAAACCTAAGAGATTTAGGAAACACAATTGTTGTAGTAGAACATGATAAACAAACCATAGAAACAAGTGACTACATGCTTGATTTAGGTCCAGGGCCTGGAAAACATGGTGGCAGGATCGTTACATCCGGAAAAACATCTGACGTCTTATCTAAGAAAAAACATGAAAAAAAATCCTTAACTGTAAAATACTTAAAAGGTAAAGAAGAAATACCATTGCCAGAAAGAAGGTCTAGTTTAAATTCAGATAGACTTATTTTAAATGGAGTTCATATTAACAATATTAATGGCATCAATGTAAAAATCCCTTTAAAAAGATTAAATGTTTTAACTGGGGTTTCTGGATCAGGAAAATCTAGTTTAATGCAAGACGCATTATATAAAACTCTTGTAAATAAGTTATACGGGGTAAAAAAATATGACCCTGGAACAATAAAACAAATCAAAGGGCTTGATAAAATTAGAAGAGTAATTGATATAGATCAATCATCAATTGGTAAAACACCTAGATCTAACCCAGCTACTTATACTAAAATTTGGGGCGAAATAAGAAACCTTTTTGCAAGCACAGAAAAGGCTAGAATGAAAGGTTTTTCTAAATCAAGATTTAGTTTTAATACAAAGGCAGGACGATGTGAAAATTGTAAAGGTTTAGGAAAAATTTCTGTAGAAATGCATTTTCTCCCAACAGTTTATATAACCTGTGAAGTATGTAAAGGTAAAAGATATGATAGAGAAACCTTAGAAATAAAGTATCGTGATAAAAATATTTACCAAGTGTTAGATATGACAATTGATGAAGCTTATAAATTTTTTAAACATATTCCAAAATTAAAAGATAAACTACAAACTTTAAAACAAGTAGGGTTAGGTTACTTAAAATTAGGCCAACCATCCCCTACTTTATCAGGTGGAGAATCTCAAAGAATAAAACTAGCAAAAGAACTTGGCAAGCACGATAATAGAAATACACTTTATCTTTTAGATGAACCTACTACTGGGCTTCATTTTGAAGATGTAAAAAAATTACTTTCTGTTTTACAGAACTTAGTAAATAGAGGCAATACTGTTTTAATTATTGAACATAATTTAGATATTATAAAATCTGCTGACTGGGTTATTGACCTAGGTCCAGGCGGAGGTGAAAATGGGGGTAAAGTGGTAGTAGCCGGCACTCCAGAATTAGTTGCCAAAACTGATCGCAGTTATACTGGCAAATACTTAAAAGAAGTTTTAGTGGATTAAGCTTGACAAAAACTATATTTTTTGCTATATTTAAAACACTAATTTGACCTTTAAAATAAAAAAACAAGGAGGATATTGTGAAAAAAACAGGCTTAGTTATAATAATATGGCTTATCATAGCATGCGCTATGATAGTATTGCAAAATGCTTCAGTAGCGGTTCTCGCTTTCGGTGTGGCAATAAATTTAATTTTATTGTCAGTTATACCTAAAAAATTGAAAAAATTTTTCCCCGTACTAATCATAGGTATAATTATCCTGATTTTAATTAGCTCTTTTGTTATTGTTGAAGAAAATGAAATAGTGATAATTGAAACACCCAATCAAATTACAGTTGAAAGCAACACAATTGTTTCGACCTGCCCTTTCGTTTATAGACTTACCTATGTTTCTCAAGAAAAAGAGTATAATACTACTTATGGCCTAAAAGTGGAAAAAGGGAAAATGGTTTGGGATATAACCATGAAGTTGAAAAGACATGCTGATAAAGAATTTGTTTTGAATCTAGTAAAAGAATATGGTATAATTGGATGGCAAAAAAGATTGTATTCAGCTATGAAAGGCACTATTACAAAAACAATTCATAGAGAAATGCACCCTGAAAATCATCTTCCACTCAATTTTAAATTCAGTCTCTCTAATAATGAAGCTTTTGAAATAAAAAAGCTAGGTTATAAGGTCATTGGCATAATAGCCAAAAACGGACGTATCAAAAAATAATAACTTTAATAACCCAGGTAAAAAAAATACCTGGGTTTTATCTTTATTTTTAAAAATATTATAATAAGAAATAAATAAACCAAAAAATATGACTAAGATATATAAAAATTTACCAAAAAAATCTGGCGTTTATTTAATGAAAAATAAATCTGGGGAAATTATTTATATTGGCAAGGCAGCTAACTTACAAAAAAGAGTTAAAAGTTATTTTATAGGTAAAAGAGATCAAAAAATAAAAAAATTGGCTAATCAGGTTAAAACTATAGATTATAAAAAAACTGATTCCACTTTATCAGCTTTAATTTTAGAAGCTAAACTTATAAAAAAATATAAACCTAAGTTTAATGTTAAAGAAAAAGATGATCGAAGTTTTTTATATGTAGAAATAACAAATGAAAAATTTCCCAGAGTTTTACTCACTAGAGGTAAAGAAAAAAGACAAAGAGAAAAAGATCAATCTCACTGGTATGGACCTTTTACAAAAAGCTCTGGCATAAGAGAGGCTTTAAAAATTTTAAGAAAAATATTTCCTTATAATACACATCCACCTAAAAAAATAGAAAAATTTAAAAGGCCTTGTACTTATTATCAAATTGGTCTCTGTCCTGGTACTTGTGTTGGAAACATTAGTGAAAAAGATTATAAACAAACTATTAAAAATTTAGAAAAAATATTCCAAGGAAAAACCAAGAATTTAATAAAAAGCTTAAAAAAACAAATGAAACAAGCTAGCCAAGATTTAAAATTTGAAAAAGCTAAAAGACTAAAAAAACAAATTTTTGGTTTAAAACATATTCAAGATACTAGTCTTATAAAACCTAGTTCCTTAAAATCAAACAGTAAAATAAGAATTGAGGGCTATGATATATCAAATATCTCTGGTAAGTTCGGGACTGGCTCAATGATTGTTTTTAAAAACGGCTCTTTAAAAAAAGAAGACTATAGAAAATTTAAAATTAGAACTATTCAAAAACAAAATGATATTGGCATGATAAAAGAAGTAATAAACAGAAGGCTCAAACACAAAGAGTGGTCCTTACCTGACCTTATTTTAATAGATGGTGGAAAGGCTCAAGTAAAAGCGGTAAAGGATGTTTTGGAAGAGCAAGCTATAAAAATACCAGTAACGGGAATTGCTAAAGGACCAAAAAGAAATAAAAATATATTTGTTAACAAGCCAAAAAATATAAAAAAGCAAACCCTAATTAGAATAAGAGACGAGGCTCATAGATTTGCCATTAATTATCATAAAAAATTACGTCAGAAAAATTATAAATTATAGATTTGCAACTTTGTAATAATATTTTATAATAAACAATGTTACAAAATTAATAAAAAAATATGAATTTTCAAAACTTATTTTATGCTACAAGTAGTATTACAGTCATAATTATTGGAATTATAATTATTGCTTTTGCAATAGTAGCCCTTATTATTGCTATTCGACTTGCTAAGTTTTCCCATCAGCTTAGTTCTTGTTCTAATAAACTGGAAAACTTTTTAAAAAACCTAAAAGACAAGCTGCATTATTCTACTATTATAGCTTTAATTATTAAGTTTTTAAAAGAAGCTATTAGCTTGATCAAAAACAAAAAAGATAAAAAGGATAAGGATAAATAATTTTATTTTGTAAACTTAATACTTTATAAACTAAAGTTAGTTTTGGCTAATTTTTTAATTTTATAAACTATGTTTACCCATCTTCATGTTCACAGTCATTACTCCCTATTAGACGGATTGTCAAAAATTGATGAGCTAATTGAAGAAGCAAAAAAATATAATATGGATGCATTAGCTTTAACAGATCATGGCGTCATGTATGGCGCTATTGAATTTTATGAAAAAGCTAAAAAAGCTGGTATTAAACCTATCGTAGGAGTCGAGGCTTATATTGCTAGGCATGGTTTAGAAAAAAAAAGAGCTAATGTTGATAAAAAGCCATATCATTTAACTTTACTTGCAAAGAATAAAACTGGTTATAAAAATCTTTTAAAATTAACTAGTATTGCCCATTTAAAAGGATTTTACTATAAACCAAGGATTGACCATGAAGTTTTAAAAAAACACAATCAAGGAATTGTTGCTTTAAGTGGCTGTATTCAAGGAGAGGTAGCTCAAGCTATATTAAATCATCAATTTGATACTGCTAAAGAAAAAGCTCTTGCCTATCAAAAAATATTTGGCAAGGGTAATTTTTATTTAGAAATGCAGTCCCATAAAATGAAAGAGCAAAAACAAGTTAATAAAGGACTTTATAAAATATCACAACAAACCAATATACCAATAGTAGCTACAGCTGATATTCATTATCCTAAAAAACAAGATAAAGATGCCCAAGATGTACTTTTGTGTCTTCAAACCAAAAAAAAGCGTAAAGATGTAAACAGAATGAATATGATGGACGAAGATTATTCTTTTAAATCACCAAAGGAGATGAAAAAGGCTTTTAAAGATTATCCAAAAGCTATTAAAAATACAGAAAAAATTGCTAAAAAATGCAATTTAAAAATAGAAATGGGAAAACCAAAACTTCCTCCCTACCCTAAACCAGAAAATAAAACTTATTTTGAAACTTTAAAAGATATGATTTATAAAAAAGTAAAAAGCAGATATCCTGATAAGCCCAAAAAAGTTATAAAAAGAATTGAACATGAATTAGAAATAATAAAAAATACTGGTTTTTCATCATATTTTTTAATTGTTCAAGACTTTGTTAATTGGGCTAAAGAGCAAGAGATTGTAGTAGGACCTGGTCGAGGTAGCGCAGCTGGATCCATTGTCTCCTATATATTAGGTATTACTAATATTGATCCTTTAAAATATGATTTAATTTTTGAAAGATTTTTAACAGAAGGTAGAATTGCTTTACCAGATATAGATTTAGACTTTGCTGACACAAGAAGAGATGAGGTAATTGAATATGTAGAAAAAAAATATGGCAGAGATCATGTAGCCCAAATTATCACTTTTGGAACTATGGCAGCAAGAGGTTCAATAAGAGATGTGGGTAGAGTATTAGATTATTCATATAACTTTTGTGATAGGCTAGCAAAAATGGTCCCTTTTGGTAATAGCTTAGATGAAGCACTGCAACAATCTCCAGATTTTAAGAAAATGTATAAAGAAAATAGCGATGCTAAAGAAATTATAGACATGGCTAAAAAAATAGAAGGAGTTGCTCGCCATGCTTCAAAACATGCTTGTGGGGTTTTAATTACTCCAAAACCAATAGAAAACTATGTCCCTGTTCAATACGATGTATCAGGCAGTGGAGAAAAAACTATTATTACCCAATATGAAATGACAGCCATTGAAGATCTTGGTCTTTTAAAAATGGATTTTTTAGGCTTAAAAAACCTTACAATTATTGAAAATGCTTTAAAAATCATTAAGGCTAGAAAAGGAAAAGATATAAATATTAATAAAATTCCCCTTAATAATAAAAAGGCTTTTAAGTTACTACAAAATGGAGACACTACAGGAGTTTTCCAGCTTGAATCATCTGGTATGAGACAATACTTAAAAAAGCTAAAACCTACTGAAATTGATGATATTATTTCCATGGTAGCTCTTTACAGACCTGGGCCAATGAAATTAATCCCTGATTATATTGCTGGAAAACATGGCGAGAAAAAACCTACCTATATCCACCCAAAACTAAAACCAATACTTAAGCCAACCTATGGAATTGCAATTTATCAAGAACAGCTTTTACAAATTTCTAGAGATTTGGCTGGTTTTTCCCTTTCAGAAGCTGATGTTTTAAGAAAAGCAGTTGGTAAAAAAATACCAAAATTATTAAAAAAACAAAAAAAGAAATTTATATCAGGCTGTATAGACAATGGCATTTCAAAAAAAACTGCTAAAGAAATATTCGCCTTTATAGAACCATTTGCTGATTATGGATTTAATAAAAGCCATGCAACTTGTTATGCTATGATTGCTTATCAAACCGCTTACCTTAAAGCTAATTTCCCGACAGAATTTATGGCTGCGCTTTTAACTTCAGATCAAACCAATACTGATAAGGTAGCTTTTCAGGTTGATGCTACTAATAAAATGGGAATAAAAGTGTTGCCGCCAGATGTTAATGAAAGTTTTAAAAACTTTACCGTAGTTGATGATCAAACAATTAGGTTTGGACTTTTGGCAATTAAAAATGTTGGTACAGGTATAGTAAAAACAATTATTACAGAAAGAAAAGAAAATGGAGCTTATCAAACCTTGGAAGGATTCTTATCAAGGGTGAAAACCAAGGATTTAAATAAAAAATCCCTTGAAAGTTTAACAAAAAGTGGGGCAATGGATTCTTTAGGAGAAAGAAATCAGATTCTTAACAATATGCAAACTCTTTTGAATTTTGCTAAAAAGAAAAGAAAAGAGGGCAAAAATGGCCAATCTTCTCTTTTTTCTATGTCAGATAAACCATCTAAACTTCATTTAAAAAATACTGAACCGGCCAGTGAAAATCAAAAACTTTTATGGGAAAAAAAACTCTTGGGTATTTTTGTGTCAGGTCACCCTTTAGAGCAATATGAATCAGTCCTTTTTAAATACGCCCAACCAATTGAAAAGGTAAAAGACAAATTTTTTCAAAATAAAATATCTAAAAAAAGTAAAATTAAAATAGCAGGTATTATAACAAATATTAAAAAAAATATTACCTCGAATAAAAAAACAATGCTTTTTATTAAAATAGAAGATACTACTGCTGAGACCGAGGTAATTATCTTTCCTAACATTTATTCATCAAATAAAGAACTTTGGCAAGAAAACAATATAATCTCAATAACCGGTAATCCTTCTGATAAAGACGGTGATTTAAAAGTAATAGCCCAAAAAGTAAGGCCAATTACTACTGACTTATTAGATGATCTCTTGTTAAAACAAAAATAATCCTTTATAATAAATAAAGTATGGCTTCTATTTATCTTTCACCACACAAAAAAATAATAATAATATTCTCAATCCTTGTTGCTCTAGCTTTAGGCGGGAGTGTTTTTGGTTTATTTCAGACTTCTTATCAAGCCACAATTTCAATTGACCCTGCTCCTCAAGAAATAGATGTTAATTTTAAAACAACAGTAACAGAAAATCAACAAGAAGATACTTTAACTGGCAAATTGTTTGAAATAGTTAAACAAGGAGAAAAAGAAGCAAAAGCAGAATCCACAGTAAGCATGAAAGATTATTCAGAGGGAAAAATAAAAATTATAAATAATAATTGGTCTGATCTAAATTTTGTAGCTGGGACAAGGTTTAAGTCTCCTAATGGATTAATTTATAGAGCAGTAAATCGTATATATGTACCTAGCAAAGGAGAAAGTCAAATTTTAGTTAGGGCGGATAAAATGGGAAAAGCATATGATATTGGACCAAGTGTTTTTACTATCCCTGGGCTCCAAAGTTCACAATTAAAAAATAATATAGAGGCTAAAAGTGAATCTCCTATGACAGGCGGGCTTAAAGAATCCGGCATTATTATGCAGACAGATATTACAAATGCTTATAACAATCTTAAAAAGGAATTATATAACCAGGGTATTAAAGAAATTGAAAATAAAGTCAATAGTTCTGATTTTCAATTTGCAGTTAATAAAGAGGTTATAGAACAAAATACTAATGTCACCCCGGGCGATGAAAAATCAAAATTTAAGGTTAGTATGAAATTAAAAATTCAAGCTGTTGCTATTCAAGAAAAAGATATTTTAAAACAAGCTCAAAATTATTTAAAAGATCAAATAAAATTAGGCCAAAAAATAGCTGCTATTGAACCAAGCAGTCTTTCTTATCGACTTACTGATTACAATTCAAAAGAAAATAATGCTAAGTTAGAAATTCAATTAAGAGGCTACACAACAATTAGCAAAGAATCATCAATTATTGATAAAGTAAAATTAAAAGGCCAAGATTTAAAAGAAGTAGAAAATTATCTTTTAAGCTTTAAAGAAATTAAATCAGCTAATATTAAAATTTGGCCCCCTTTTATTGAACAAGCACTTCCTAGTAATCCAGAAAAAATTAATATTAAAATTTTAAATATTCAATAAGTAATTTAATTTTAAACTTATGAACAAGAAAATTTTGGTTTTTACCATTATTATAGCATTGGGTTTAGTTTTAATTCCTATGTCTAAACTACAAGCGCAAACCCAAACTTCTAATGATAAAATGGAAGAAAATATTACAACCAAAGATCTAGGAGTAAGTGACCCAGGACTTTTACCAACAAGTCCTTTTTATTTTTTCAAAAATGCTTTTCAA
>CAZBSA010000024.1:0-8903 GCA_964494785.1 uncultured Gammaproteobacteria bacterium
AACCATATAAGCTAAAAAAGCTCCTATGGCAATTAAAAGGCCATACCAATAAATTGTAATATTTCCTATTTGAAAAACTATAGGATCAGGATTAAATGTATGAAAAATATTCATAAATTATAATATAAAATAAGAGCCTGGTTTCAGACTCTTATTATATCAAAAATATATTTTTTTTCAATTATATTTTAATTACAACTTGCATTAGTGCTTGCATTAGTATTTTCTATTCCAAAACTTGGTACTGGAGATTGTTTTGACAAGGTCTTTTCACAATCTTTTGGAGGGCTGATAAAGGCATCACAAATAACACTCTTATAATCCTCAGGGGTTCTTTTAGGGCTCACCTTAACTCCGTTTAAAATAAAGGTTGGTGAACCAGCTACTCCATACTCTTTATTTAAATCACTTTCTACCCCAAATTTTGGATAAGTGCCTTGAAGCCAAGTATCTTTATTGTTATAATTTTGTGTTATCTTGTATTCTTGATCTGTGTTTTTAATACAATCTAAAAGTTTTCCTTGATTAATGTTAAGAGAGCTTAAACATTGATCTGAATTACCATCTTTAACAAAACAATTTAAATAATTAATAAATTCATCTTGATTTTGTTTTTGAATACAAAATTGTCTTAAATTCTCATCTAATTCTTTTTTATCATGCATAGCATAATCTACAAAGTTGATATTAATATCTGCTTCTTGTTTTAAAAGTTCCATAACAGGTAACATTGCTTTTTGGGATTGAAGGCCATAAGGACAATAGGACATTATAAAAAGATTAGCCTTAGGCTTTTCTGAGGTTGGCACTTCTTTTTGTTGTTGGTTGGGTTGTTGGGTATTTTGATTTTTTTCAAAATTCTCTACCTCAATTGCTTCTGGAAAAAATATTTTACCATCACTAGAAACGTAAGAAGAAACTTCTTGACCAGCTATTTTAAATTTAACTTTGCATAAATCAACACTTGTTTTACATTGAGCACTGGCTAAAGAAGCCGTTGTGCCCGGTTGTAATAAATTTTGATTTATAAAGCCTAGAATATTTTCTCCTACTTTTTGATCTGAAGGGCCAAATAGACTAGATTTAATTCCAAAACCATTAGTAAAAATTGACCCAATTAATATAACAAAAAGAACTATTGATATTATAGTCCCTACGGATTTATTGTTTTTTTCATTCATAAAATTATTTTATTTTGAATTAATTAATTTTGTTTTAATAATATATTATCTAAGCTTTTTTGTCAAATAATTTTTTTAATAGTTTTAGCTATTTTTAATATTTTTTCATCTTCAAAATAATCCCCTATAACTTGTAACCCTAAAGGTAAATCATTAATTTGACCATTGGGCATAGTAAGGGCTGGCAAGCCAGCTAAATTTGCTGGCACAGTATAAATATCAGACAAATACATATCTAAAGGTTTTTTAGTTTTTTCTTTTAAGGAAAAAGCTGGGCCTGGAGTAGTAGGCAAGATTAAACCATCTATTCCTTTAGAAAAAGCTTTTTGAAATTCTTTTTTAATTAAGCTTCTAATCTTTTGAGCTTGGGTGTAATACTTATCATAATATCCATGAGATAAAATAAAACTACCTAACATAATTCTTGTTTTTACCTCCCCGCCAAAACCCTGACTTCTAGTTTTTTTATAAATATCTAATAAATCTTTGCTTTCTTTTCTAAAACCATACTTTATGCCATCATACCTAGCTAAATTAGATGAAATTTCAGCTGGCATTAAAATGTAATAAGCTTCTAAAGCATATTTAATATAATCTAAGCTTAACTCAACAAATTTAATACCTTTGTTTTTTAATTTAGAAATTGTATTTTCAAAAATCTTTTTTTGTTTTTTATTTTTTATAGGAAAATTTTTACAAACTCCTAAAGTAATCTGTTTAAACTTTAAAGGCTCAATAGGAAGATCAATTGGATCTGATTTAAGACTGGTAAGATCTTTTTTATCTTTATCTTGGATATAAGACAAAATAATACCCAAATCATCAATTGATAAAGCCATAGGCCCAATTTGATCTAAAGATGAAGCCATAGCAATAAGACCAAAGCGGGAAACTCGATTATAACTGGGCTTTAAACCATAAACTCCACAAAAACTGGCTGGCTCTCTAATTGAGCCCCCAGTATCAGAACCAAGTCCTCCTAAAACAAAATGACTTGCTAGGGCAGCCGCCGGCCCACTAGAAGAGCCCCCTGGTACTTTTTTTTCATTTAAGGGATTTTTAGTAGGACCAAAAAAACTTGTCTCGCCTGAAGAACCACAAGCAAATTCATCCATGTTTCCTTTTCCTAAAATTATAGCTCCTGCTTTTTTTAATTTTTCAACCACACTAGCATTATAGCTTGCTTTATAATCTTTTAACATTTTTGATCCAGCTGTACATAAATTCCCTTTAACTAAAATATTATCCTTGATTATAAAAGGAATACCATCTAGAAAACTTTTATATTTATAAGATTTCTGATCCTTTTTTTCAGCTTGTTTTAAGGCTTTATCCTTAAAAAGATTTATAAAAGAATTAATATCAGGTTCTTTTTTCTTAATTTTTTTGAAAAATTCTTTTATTAATTCTTGGCAAGAAAAATCTTTATTTTTAAGCCCTTTATGAGCTTTTGTAATTGTTAAATTATCTATATTCATAATTCATAAAATAATTTATATAAACTAAAATGTAAAAAAATTACTTTTTAAAAATAGGTTTTGTTTTAATTAAATTATCTTTTTTTTCTGGGGCTTGATCTACGAGTTTTTTGGTTAATGCCCCTTCTTTTTTATAAGCTTTGTCTTTTCTCAAATCAAAAGAATCAACAACACCTTTAAAGGGTTTAGAGTTTTTAGTATCTGCTTTTTTAATTTTTTTTATATAGCCTAAAATTTCTTCTATTCTATTTTGATATTTTTTAATATCTTTTTTAGTTAAATGTATTCTTGAGAGTTTAGCAATATATTTAATTTTTTCTTTTGAAATCATAATTTATTATTTTAAAAGATTTAAAAATTCTTTTTCATTAATGATTTTAATATTTTCTTTTTTTGCTTTATCTAATTTTGAACCAGGAGATTCCCCTTTTACTAAATAATCTGTATTTGAGCTAACGCTGCTTGAAATTTTGCCCCCTAATTTAATAATCTTCTCCTTTGCCTTATCTCTTGTAAATTCCTTTAAAGAACCAGTTAAAACAAAAGTTTTGCCTTTTAATTTATTTTTAATTTTAGGATATTTAATTTTAACCCCATTTTGGAATAAATCTTTTAAAAACTTTTTGTTTTTATCTTTTTGAAACCAATTGTAAATACTTTTTGCTACTTTAGGGCCAATATCATCAATGTTTTCTAAATCTTCTTTCTTAGCCTTTTTTAATTGGTTTATATTTTTAAAATTTTTGCTTAAATCAATAGCAGTTTCTTCTCCAACATGTTTAATATTTAAAGCTTGAATAAATTTAGAAAAACTTATTTCTTTTGAATTATCAATAGCTTGAATTAAATTATTAGCTGACTTTTCTTCAAAACCTTGTAAATTTTTAATATCTCCTTTTTTAATAGAAAAAATATCAGATGCCTCTTCTATAATACCCTTATTTAAAAATTTTTTTACTATTTTTTCACCAAACCCATTTATATCAAAAGCATTTTTTGAAACAAAATAACTAATATAACTTAAATTTTGAGCAAAACAATCAGGATTAGGACAAAAATGTTTAGCTTCTCCTTTTTTTCTTTTAACTTTAGAGTTACAAAAAGGACATTTATTAGGAATATGATATTTTTTTTCACTACCGCTTCTTAATCTTTTTAAAACTTTTACTACAGCTGGAATTACATCGCCAGCTTTTTCTATAATAACTGTATCTCCAATTCTTACATCTAATCTATCAATCTCATCTTGATTATGTAAAGTTGCTCTTGAAACAGTTGAGCCCATTAACTTAACTGGTTTTAATTTTGCTACCGGGGTTAGAGCACCGGTTCTGCCAATTTGAATGGTTATATCCTTAATTTGGGTAGTGGCTTGTTTACCAGGAAATTTATAAGCTCTCATCCAGCGGGGAGATTTACCAATTCGGCCTAATTTTTTTTCCAAATTAATATTATTTACTACAGCTACTATACCATCATATTCAAAACCAACATCATCTCTTTGTTTTAGCTTATTTTTATAATATTTTTTAACACCTTTAAGGTCTGAAACTAACCTTGTTTCAGGATCTGTTTTAAAGCCTAGATCTTTTAAACTCTTGTGAACCTGATCATGAGTTTTTTGGCCCTGATTAGTTATAATTTCAAAAACATAACAATCTAAACCTCTATTAGCAGTCACTTTTGGATCTAATTGTCTAATTGATCCAGCTACTAAATTTCTTGGATTAGCATAAGGTTTTTTATCTTGTTTTTTTCTCTTTTTATTTAAATTTAAAAAATCTTTTTTCCACATAAATATTTCTCCTCTAACAACAATATCTATGTTTTCTCTTAAACGAAGAGGGATTGCTTCAATAGTTTTAATATTTTTAGTTACATTTTCCCCTATTTTACCATCTCCTCTTGTGGCTGCTAAATTTAGTATTCCTTTTTTATAAGTTAAAACAATATCTACCCCATCTATTTTTCTTTCACAATAATAATTTAAATCTTTTAAAGATAATTTTATATTATAGTTTTTCTTTAAATAATCCTTAATATAATCTTGCCAATCTAAAAGGTCTTTAAATTCAAATATATCTTCAATTGATAAAATTGGTTTAGGGTGTTTAACTTTTTCAAATTTATCCAATGGTTTTCCTCCCACTCTTTGAGTAGGAGAATCTGGTGTTTTTAAATTTGGAAATTTCTCTTCTAACTCATCTAATTCATGCTTTAGTGAATCTAGGGCAGCATCAGAAATTTCTTGTTTATCTAAAACATGATATAAATAACGATGATGACGAATTTCTTTTTTTAATTTTTTAATACGTTTCTTAGCTTGTTTTTTCTTCATTTTTTCAGTTTTTCAAAAATGTATAAAAATATTTAAATAAAATTAATTTAAATATTTGATTTTATATAATTTTTTATATTATTCTTCTTCCTCTTCTGTTGGAGGATAACAAACAGTTTGACTATTTATTGAATCATCCCCAGGAAGAGACTCTCCAGATTCACTCACAGCTGTTACATTATAGTAATAATCAATAAAAGGAATAATTCTTTTATCAGTAAAACAACAAATACTTTCATCACCTTGCGATGTGCCACAATTACCATCATCTCTATCTTTTATATGACATACTAATTCAGAAGATAAGCTACAGTCCACTCCTCCGCAATCACCTGCTTCAAAGTCAATTCTTATTTCTTCTCCAGTCTTAGCTATGCTGGATAGATAAACATTGTCTATTAAACCATTAAAAGCATCAGTATTGTCATAATCAATACCTATTCTCATTTCCCCGTCTGACTCTCCTACAGTTACAGTATTTTCTGCTTCTTTTTGACCATTCACAAAAAGTTCAACATCATTGCCTGAATTAGTTAAAACAACATTATACCAATTATTAGTCTCAGCTGTTGTAGAAGAACTTGTAGCTGCCCCCCCTAAATTAGAATAAAATTTACCACTACTATTTAAGGATAACAAAGTTCTAGCTGTTCCTGTCCCCTCCATTCCTCCAAGTTGAGAAATAATAGTTTGTTCACTACCAATTGAGTTTGGATACACCCAAGCGCCAAGAGAAAAATCAGCATTCTTAGGATTAATTATATTAGCAAATTTTAAATAATCATTAGTATTACTAAAATCTCCGGCTTTTTCAAATTTAGCATTATTTTCAGCTGGAGCTAATAAACAATCACCTCCACAGATTGCCTGACCATGATTTGATTGACCAGATGAATCTATTATTTCACCTTCAGTCCCATTCCAACTAGATTCATTCATTTTCCAATGTCCTATTAAATCATTATTACCATCATTATCAGAATCATAATCTAGCCCTTCTCCTAAATGACCTACTAAATTACAATCTGAATTAACATCAGAACTACAATCATCGGAATTAAAGCTTCTATAAATATTATAACCATCAGCACTATCATCATAATTCCACTTTAGGGTTAATTCTCCACAAATAGAATCATCAATCTCTGATATTAGGCCTGGTGAACAAAGTGTGGTTGAAATCCATTGAGGACCATCAGAAATTAAAGTATCGCCATTAACATTATGAGCTTCTACGTCATAACAATATCCAGTATTTGGGCTAAGCTCGGTGTCAGAAATGCTACAGTTACTACCACATTCTCCTGATAAAACGCTATATTCAGTGCCTGGGCGCCGACCAGTGCAGGCTGATTCATCTACATTATCATCTCTAAAATAAGTGTAACTAGTAGCCCAAGTGGATAAATCCCAGTTAGCTGTAATGGTATTACAATCACTAGTATTATCTAAATAAAAATTATTAAATTCACCTGGCACAGATCCGCCTCCGTATTCATGGTCTCCTCCAGCCCAACCCGGGGAATAAGGAATACGCTTTTTATAATCTTCTTTTACTTCATTTTCAGTTAAGGCTCTGTTCCAAATAGCTATATTATCTAAATATCCTTTAAAATAATTACTACCAGATCTACCAAGCCAATAATTACTTATGCCAAAGGGTATATCAAAATTCCAATCCTCAGAAACTACTACTTCTTGTCCATCCACATATATAGTCTGATAAAAGCCATTATAAGTAGCTACTATATGATGCCAAGTGTCTTTTTGGATTGTTTGAGCTGGGGTTTCAATATAATAAGGACTACCTTGATTATAAACAGTGAATTTAATAGACCCTTTTTCAGGTCCTTGCCCTAAAGAAAAAACTTTTTCTTCAATTAAATTATTTTTACTTATAAATCCAGCTTCACTATCTACGTTTTCTGATCTTACCCAAGCTCTTATTGTTATATCCCCTCCCAGACCTTCAGGGCCACAGTCAATAAAACTTTCATTTCCATCGCTATAACCATCAAATTTAGCTGCCCCATTAAACATTCCTTTTTCACTAGATTCTACATTATATACTAGACCATTATTTTGACCATAAGAATCAATGACTTGATCGGTTGTATTTGTTTTCCAATAAGGACGATTTAATTTCCAATGGGAAATTAATTCATTAGAATCAGCAGTTTCTCTAGAGTGGCGTTCAGTCATATATCCACTTATAGTATAAAAATCATTATAATCATTTAAATGCAAACCCCAGGCTTTGTGGTCTTTTGTAAACCCTCTTAATTTAAACCAACCTTCATCTTCTAAAAGAGTGGCTTTAGCCCAGCCATCAATTTCAATATTAGCATGATTCCAAATTTCTTTTTCAAATTTGAATTTATCCCAAATAGAAACATTATCAATTGCTCCAGCAAAATGAGTATCTAGACTACCATCAGTTGATTTTTTAGTTCCTATGTATAAAGGAGCATCTGTAGTTTGAATAGTATTGGGGACAGGATCGCTAATTAAGCAATTTTTTGAAGTGCAAATCCTTTCTCCATCTAAAAAAAGACTAAGTGTTTTTTCTCCATCTGAGGTTAAAATATGTCTAGCTACTATATGATACCATTTATTTGCATTAGAAAGAGGAGCATATTTACAAATTCCAGACAAACAATCATCATTGCTTTGACATTCCTTAACAGTTGGATTAGCCTGGTCAGCGCTAACACATATTGATCTTTGTTTAATTGTAGCTATATTTTCACCATCACTAACTGAAAACCTTAATTTATTATCATCTCCAATCCAAAGACGGTAAGATTCTTTACCAGTGCTTTCATCCCATTTACCCAAAATTGTTTGCTCACCATCCAAACTACTTCTTTTAATAAAAGCTTCAAGTGTAAAATTAGATTCTAAATCCAAATCATTTGAGTCATTAACTAACATATAATCATCTATACCATCTAAACTAACCGCATTACCCCAACGCCCAATAGTTAAAGAAGGCTCTGGATCTCCTCCTTCTAAAGGGTAAAGATAAGCAGCATTTGATGATCCACTAGCATCAGGACTACAATTTTCCTCTTCACTGCCACATCCACCAATATTTAACCCTAATTCATTGAGTTTAAGATGAGCTACTAAAGAATCAGTATCATAAAAATCTTCTCCATTATCCCCTGTACACGTTAGCTCACATGTCCCTCCCTCACATTGATTATCATCCCCGCAAGTATCTCCATCATCAACGCCACCAACACAATTCCATAAAGGCTTACCAACACAAGCCCATGATTTTGGTCTTCCAAAAGGTGGAATACCATCACAACTTGTTCCAAAACAAATCCAACCTAATCTTTCTGACCAAGCCCAACCATCAATGGTGTTTGTACCAGCTGGCCCTCCGTCATACTTTAAACCATAATTTCCCTCATCTGGTATTTCAATACCCAATTCAGAGCAAGTCTGTGTGTCCCCACCAGGGCAACAATTTTCAAATTCTCCATCAGTTTCATAATCATTAAAACAATTCATAGAAATCCAACCTATATTTTGAGACCAAGCCCAACCTCTAATGTTATGAGTTTCGTCAGAAGCTTGAGCTTTAAAAACATTTAGATCTAAATTATGATTTTGAATTAAAAAAAATAAAACACCACTTAAAAACAGTATTGATAATATAATAAATTTGAGCTTATGTTTTTGAAAAAATTGCATATTTTCTTAATAAATCAATAAAAACTTTCTTTTTTTATTATAATATAAACTATACTTAAAGTAAAGATAAAATATATTAAATTTAAAAAACTTATTATCAATATATTATTATAAAAAGAAGGTCGGAAAACTCGACCCTCTTTTTTAAATAAATTTTATCTAAAAACTTATTTTACATGCATAACACCGGTTTCTCCTCTA
>CAZBSA010000025.1:0-8596 GCA_964494785.1 uncultured Gammaproteobacteria bacterium
CTTACAAAAAAGCAAAAAACTTATTGTTAAAAGAATTAAAAATCATTTTAATAACAAGATTACTCCCCAACCTCAAAATCATAAAAAGGCTAGTTTTAGTTATAGGTTATGTAAGAAAGATGGTAAAATTGATTGGTCTAAAAGTGCTAAGCAAATTCATAATTTAATTAGAGCTTATTGTGTTAAACCAGGATGTTATTCTAAAATACATTTACCCGAATCTAAATTAAACCAAAAAACAATTAAAATATTTAAAACTAAAATAATTAAAAAACAAGGTGAGACGGGAAAAATTTTTATTACTAACAAAAAAGAATTAGCAGTTTATTGTGGTAAATACGCATTAATTTTAAAAAAAGTACAATTACCCAGCAAAAATATTATTTCTGGCAAAGATTTATATAATGGCCATAATTCAATAAAAAAAGCAAAACTAAAATAAAAAAGGGCTTACTATACCCTTTTTAAAATAACAAAAAACTGCCCTCCAATTTACAATTTTTTTATGAACAAATTACTACTCACGTTTTTCTTCTTCGCCCATTTCAGGTACATCAGCTTTTGGCTCAGGTTGAGAAGATTCAGGCTTTAAATCTGATAAATCACCTGAAACAGAAGGTTCAGGAGTTTCATTAACATCTTTGGGTTCTTTTTCAATTTCAGAAATATCCATCTCTTCTCTTCCTGTAAAGCTAAGAATAATTAAGGCAATACCAATTATTCCTAAGATCAAAGCTAAAACAAACTTAAAGCCACCAAATACATACAAGTATATTGCCAAGAGAAAAAGAATAATACCTATTATGAGCTTTGTGCTTTTTCCACTCATATTTGAATAATTTAATTGATTACCGACCTGTTAATTATTATAACATATAATAAATATAATAAAAGTGGATAATATTTATTTTACATTTTTTTGCCAAAAATCAAATAATTCATAACTAGCAGGCACTGCTAAACTAGTTCCTTCTCCCCCATTTTCAAAAATGACCGTTATAACAATTTCTGGACTTTTAAATGGAGCAAACCCCGTAAACCAAGAATGGGGTTTTTTTGTTTTACTAACTTCAGCTGTACCTGTTTTTCCGGCTACTTGAAAATTTAAACTATTAAGCCTACGGGCGCTTCCCCAATCTACAGTTGCTTTAAGACCCTTTTGCACTAATGCAATATTTTCTTCATCGACTATTTTTTTATCAATAGCATTATAATTAATTTTTTCTTTATTTTGATGAGAATCAATAATATGAGTAACTAAATGAGGTCGCCATAAATTGCCTCCATTAGCAATTGCACTAGTATAATTAGCTACTTGTAATGGAGTTACTAATATATCACCTTGCCCTATAGCAATATGATAAGTATCGCCAATATACCAAGATTCGTTTTTAACTCTTTTTTTCCAATCAGGGTCTGCTACTAAGCCGTCGGATTCTGTTGGCAAATCAATGCCAGTTTCTTTAGTCAAGCCAAACTTTTTAGCATATTGTTTTAATTTTTCTATCCCAAGGCCTGTAAAATCTTTATACCCACCGCCTAAATAATAAAAAAAGGTATTAACAGACTCGGCTAAAGCTTCAACTAAATTAACATATCCATGACCACCTGATTTCCAATCAGCAAAAAACCACTTCCTTACATCAATGCCACCCGTAGATAAAATACTAGTGCTAGCATTAATTAAACCTTCTGACAATCCAGCTAATGCCCAAACAGGCTTTATTGTAGAGCCAGGTGGGTATTCTCCAGAAACAGCTCTAAAAACAAATGGTTTATAAGGATTATTTTGCATATTTTCATAACTATCTTGATCAGAACCAATAGTAAAAAAATTATTATTAAATGTAGGCCAACTAGTCATTGCTAAAACTTCACCATTTCGAGGATCAAGGGCTACAATAGAACCAGCATTACTATTACTCTGTTGGATATATCTTTTTAAAATGTCTAGAGCTTTTTTTTGCATTTTTGAATCTAATGATAATACAAGGTTTTTACCTGGAACTGCTTTTTTAATTGATTCAACTCTTTTTTCTCTTCCTAAATAGTCAACCTCAACTTTCTTGGTGCCATTCTCACCTTTTAAAATTTCTTCATAATATTTTTCTAGCCCTGACCTACCTATAAAATCAGTAATAGTATACTTGCCTTTTAATTCTTTATACTCCTCTTTTGTAATATTATCTACATATCCAATAACATGAGAAAAAGCATTTTTTGGATTTAAATATTCTCTTAAAAAATTATGCCTAAACTTAATTCCTGGCATATCACTGGTAGCAACCATCAACTTCATGGCTTTAAGGTAACTCATTTTACTTATTAAAATTTCAGCTTGATATGAATACCAGTTATCCTGTTTAAATATTTTATTAATCTTTTCATATAAAGCCTGGTCTAAGTTATCTTTTTGGCTATAAATTTTTTCTAAATTTAGAATTAGATGATTTTTTAAATCAGCTCGCTCTTTTTGTTGACGAGGCAAATCTCCCGGGATTACAAGTAATGAGAAATTAGCTGTATTTTTCGTTAATGCATTCATATTTCTATCATAAATTAAGCCTCGATTAGCAATAACTGGCAATGTTCTTATTCTATTGCCTTCCGATATATTACGATAATAATTACCTTGAAAAAGTTGTAAATAAATAATATAAGATAAAATAAATAAAACTACAATCAAACAAATTGCAGCTATTGTATAAACTCTATTTTTTTTAACTGGAGGGCCGATTCTATTTTTTCTTTTTTTGCCGGCTTGAGGCCCTAGTGGGCCAAAACTTATAAAACTTCCTTCTTTTTTCTTGCTAGAAAAACCAGGTACTTTTTTATCCTTTATATCTTTATTTTTTAATTGTATATCGAATATGCCACCCATAGAAAAGAAAAATTAGCAAACTATTTAAAATCATAAAACTAATTAAATGTATTAAAGAAAAACTCATTAAGCTTGTAGAAAATCCTATATAATAAAATAACTTATTTAATAAATAAATTGTTATTTTAAAAACTAAGCTTGCTACAAAAGACACAACTAGTACATGAAAATGGCTTGAAATCGAAAAAGCTGATAAAAGAACCTGATATAATATAAAAGCTAAAATAATAAAAGTAATAAAATAAAGACCATCTGGTAATAAGGAATAAAAATCTAAAAAAACACCTCCAATTAAAACACTTGTCCAAGCATATAAAGATTTTTTATTATACCTATCCTTTAATAAATTAATTACAACAAAGATAAAAACAATATTAACAGTGTCAGGTATAACTTGCCAAGAAGTTTCAAATACTGCTAAAAGAAAAATAAATGTTATAAATAATAAAAATTTTAAAAACTTCATAACACTATTAAGGAATTAAAATTGATACTATTCTAAAATTAGAATTAAAAATAGGCTCTATAGTTAATTCCTGAAAAATATCATTAGCCTGTTTTTCAATATCTTGAACCTTGCCAATTGGTATTCCTCTTTTAATACCTTTATCTAAACCAGAGGTAACAATTGAATCTCCCTTTGTAACAGAAATATCTATAGGAACAAACTTCATTTTAACCATAGAACCAAAACGACCCTCAACAATACCAGATACTTCCTGGTTAGTAGAATTGTAAATATCAGCAGAAATGCGCGAACCTTGGTTAAACAATGGTTCTAAAAAAGAAATATTTTCTCGTACCTTAGCTATAGTACCAATTAAGGCGCCTTGCTCATCTAAAACCGCCAAGCCCAACCTAACACCTTGTTTTTTACCTTGATCTAATATAAACCAATTAAAATTATTTTCCCCTGATTTACCAATCACATTTGCCATGACAAAATTATTTTTTGAATCTTCTAAAAAGTTAAGATGTTTACGTAATAATTCATTCTCTTTTTTATAAGTTGAAAGTTTAATTTTATCTATATTATAACACTGCTTTTTGGAAATTGAATTTAAGTATAAAAATTTTTGTAATCCACTTCCAATACGTAAAAAAATTTTTTCTCCATTTAAGAGAAAAATTGAACCAAATAAAATAATTAAGATTAAAAATATTACTATTTTCTTCATAGCATAAATTAATTTATTTTAAAAATATTAATTTTTAGAATATTAAGGATTAATAGAAGTGGAGGTAACATGGCTATCAATAATAGCTCCAGTAGGATAAGTCTCTTCTTTTGGAATTTCAATAACATCGCCCCAATCAAAGCCTAAATTAGTAAAAACTTCACCAGATTTAAATGGTCGTTTTTTACCATTTTCGATTAAATATATTCCTGGTTCATCTGGATATTTAATCAAAGTACCATCCAGTCTCCCTGTAATCATTTCCCCAGTAGGATATTCTTCTGAAAGGGGAATTTCAATAACATCGCCCCAATCAAATCCTAACTTAGTAAAAACTTCACCAGATTTAAATGGTCGTTTTTGACCATTGTCAATTAAATATATTCCTGGTTCATCCGGATATTTAATTAAAGTACCATCAGGTCTACCTTGAGGCTGAGTTACAAACTGAAAGCCTTTTATAATCATTTCAAAAGTAGATTTAAAATTAGCACTTTCTTCTGTTCCTATTTTATAAGATAGAGCATAAATTTTATTATCTCGTGCAATATAAATTGTAGAATGGTTTGGATTCCAAACAGCTGGCTGATTATTAACAGTGGTTATAAACAAATCAGAGCTGTTCGATAAAGAAGATTGCTCTAAATACCATTTTTCCGGAGATAACAATCCAGGATTATTTTCAACCGTAACAGTAAAAAACTCTCCTGTATTAGTAATAATTAAAACTTCTTCATGATTAGTATCAGGCAAAGCTCTAGCCAGCCAATCAGCTGGATAAAAAAAGCTATATGAAAAAGTTGGATTAGTATAAACATCTAATAGTCCAGTAGTAGTTAATTTAGCCTCAGTTTCATTACTAGTAGGATCTTTAAGTGTTAATACTTCTTGTCCGTCAGGAGTTTGGTCAGCATCAGTATCAGGATTATTTTTTTGGGTAGCAAAAAGTTCTTCCTCTATATCAGTTAATCCATCATTATCACTGTCAGTACTAGATGATACTTTTGGGAAAACATTGAATTCTTCAGGTTCTAAGGTAAAATATTCATTGTGTATTACTAAAGCAAAAGTATCAGCAGGCAAAACGCCTAATTCAAGATGAATAGTATTTTGCTCAGTATTTATTTCACCTGGCAATGGGGTCCACATACCATCTTTAAAATAAGCAAACTTAATATTTTCTTCCCAATCCTCTTTAACTAAAGACTCATCATAGCTAGCTTCAATAGTAATAGTCTTTTTTAAAATAACATCAGCCCCTGATAAACTATATAATCCTCCAAGCATTTTATAAGAAGTATTAGCGTACTTTTCTTGATTCCTAATTTCTTTAGTAATATATTCTCCTTGACCAGATATATTAGACTCAAGAGGCAGAGCCCCTTTAGGAAAATGAAAATTCACTGAAGCTATATTAGTATCCTCATTATTTTTAACTTGTATTTCTATAGTTTTTTCACTAGAAACAGTTGGTTGTTGCGATAATTTACTTTTTTCAATCACTAAAGCAAAAGTATCAGCAGGCAAAAGACCTAATTCAAGATGAATAGTATTTTGCTCAGTATCTATTTCACCTGGCAATGGGGTCCACATACCATCTTTAAAATAAGCAAACTTAATATTTTCTTCCCAATCCTCTTTAACTAAAGACTCATCATAGCTAGCTTCAATAGTAATAGTCTTTTTTAAAATAACATCAGCCCCTGATAAACTATATAATCCTCCAAGCATTTTATAAGAAGTATTAGCGTACTTTTCTTGATTCCTAATTTCTTTAGTAATATATTCTCCTTGACCAGATATATTAGACTCAAGAGGCAGAGCCCCTTTAGGAAAATGAAAATTCACTGAAGCTATATTAGTATCCTCATTATTTTTAACTTGTATTTCTATAGTTTTTTCACTAGAAACAGTTGGTTGTTCTTGTTCAGGTTCTTTTTCCTGATCCTTGCCTTCTTGCTGTTCAGTTTCTTCATCAGTTTCTTCTTCTTTTTCATCTTGCTCTGTTTCTACCGGGGTTGGACTAACTATATAATTAGGCTTATACCATAAAAAATAACCAGCTCCGGCTCCTATTAATATAAAAATAATTAAGGCTACTAAAATTAAAATATTTTTTTTACCACCTTTACTAGAAACTTTGGGTTTTTTATCCTTATATTTATCAGGCATAGTATATATTCTTTCCTTAGTATCAGCTCCCGCATCTCTAGCTTTTTTAATAATATCTTTTTTAGCCATTTCTGGGGTTTCAATAGAAGGCTCATTTGGCATTACGTTAGGGCCTGGTTTCTTTTCTGGACCTGGTTTCTTTTCTGGACCTGGTTTCTTTTCTGGACCTGGTTTCTCTAAATTAGACTTATTTTTATTAATAGATTCTTTTTGATTAATGCTTGAGGATTTTTTACGACTAGTTAAATCTTCTTGAGAAGTTTTTTGAGAAGGTTGATTAGTATTAGCACTATCTGTTTTATTCTGACCTAATTGTTTATTAAAAATATCTTGAGCTTTTTTAATATCTTTTTCCAGATCTGGACTTTGAGGCTCATTCAAACCACTTTTTTGTTTTTGGGAATTATTTTGACTTTTAATATCCTTATCAGTATTAAGCTTTTTAAATCGATCTTTTTTAGAATCATTATTTGAACCCTTTTTAGGGCTTTTGTTATTTTTTTTATCCTCAAACATAAATAAAATTTATTTATTATTAATTTCTTTATTAAGATCTAATAATTTAGCATTTGGATCAGAATCATTAGGATCAAAACCATTTTCGACTTCCCAGCCATCATTTTTCCCATCCCCATCAGTATCTGGTTCTAAGGGGTTGGTTGAATAAACTTCAACCTCTTCTTTATCAAAAAGCCCATCTTGATCTGTGTCTTTTTTGAATAAATCAGTACCCAAACTTTCTTCTTTACTATTTGACAAACCATCCCCGTCTGCATCATTTATTCTTTCAATATTTTGGTTATTACCAACTATCTTTTCAGGAAATATCACACCTATATTTAGATTAGGCATCAAAACTTGCGATCCATAATATTTAATAACCAAACCTAACCCTAAAGCTATTATAAGAAAAATAACTATATAAGTCCAATTAATTTTACTAAAATCAAAAAATTGAGATTTTTTTTCTACCTTACTATATTCTTTCTTGTTATAAGAATCCGTGACCTGTCCATTGTCAACAGTAGACTCTTTTGGCTCTTTTTTATTAATTTTCTCCTGCTTTTTTTCTTTATCTTCATCTTTTGTTGGTGAACTATCTACCTCTGCAAAAATATCTTCGGGTTTATTATTTTTATTAGACTGTTTTTGATTATTCATAAATAAATCATTAAATCTTAATTAGTTATACTAATAAATTCTTTTATAATTTATATTATTCAACTTCCCATGTACCAGAATACCAAAATTCATTATTATTAGATTGGTTTTGATAATGTGTAGAAACCCATTCAGAACTTTGTGGAGCAGAATAAAGTCTTAATTCATCTATATAACCACTATAACACCTTGGAGATAGACTAGAAAAAGTTTGACCCAACTTTGTTTTATCTACATAGGTTGAAAAATTTAGTTCATTTAAAGTTTGAGACTCAACAATATTGCCATTTTTATACAATTTCATTTCAGTATTATTACTAGGATTATTATCCCATAATATAGCCCAGTGTTCTAAAATATCATGGTTAATAGAGTAATCAATATTACTTTGTTGATTATTAACATCATCCCATCTAAAGTATAAAGAATTATCTTCAAGAATATGAATAGAAAAATCCTGCTGACCATAGCCCTCCCCTGCTCCATTTGAGCCTTCATTAGTAGATTCTAACCAAATCTGCCTTATTGTATTTTCTTTATTAGAATCAGCATATAACCAAAACATTAACATTCCTGAATTATTATGTAATGATGTTGGCCAATAAATATAATCATTATTACCATCTAAGTTTAGAGCTTTTTCAATTTGGCCATAACTTGTATTAAAATTAATCCCTCCATTTGGAGTTCCATCATTTCTGTTTTTACTAGAATCTTTTACATCGCCACTTAAATGTTGTATTAATGTAGCATTATCATTCCAAACATCATTAGCACTAGGTAAACCTATGCTAGTATTGCCAGCGTAAATTCGATAAGTCGTATCTTGATTTACTTTTAATCCTTCTGATCTAAACCAAAGCGTACCTGCTTGATTCGATTTATTAAAATTCTCTAACTCAAAAGGGTAATTACCTTTTCCATTATCTTGGCGCACTCTAATATTATCCCCAACAGCATTAACTAAATTCCAAAATTCATTAGGGGCATGCTCTTCTAAGTTAAGCATAAGATTTTGAACTGATTCATCTACTTTAAGGTGATCCGATGTTATTTCAAAATATCCAAGGCCTGTAAGTAAAGTAGTAGCACTAACGGTGTTAGAAAATGATGAGCATCCTGCATCATTACAAGCTTTTATTTTATAAGAATATTGAGTATTGGGATCAAGACCATCATCAAGAAAATCTTCAGTATTTTCTAA
>CAZBSA010000026.1:0-8455 GCA_964494785.1 uncultured Gammaproteobacteria bacterium
GAACCGCTGATCTCATCGTCCCGAACGATGCGCCTTACCACTAGGCCACACCCCGGATATTTTATTATATCAAATAAACCCAATTTAGAAAAATAAAAAAATGTAGAAAATAAATCCTACATTTATTATAAACTTTAAATTTCTAGGTTTGATTTTTTATAAATATTCCATCCACTCCTTATAACCACACAGTTAAATTATTATTTCAATAAAATGGGCGGAACAGGATTCGAACCTGTGGCTTCTATCGTGTGAGGATAGTGCTCTAACCACTGAGCTATCCGCCCCTAAAAGGCAGTAGCCATCTGATACATTGGTAAAACAATTGCTGCTACCATTCCTCCCACTACCACACCTAAAAAGATTATAATAATTGGTTCTAAAAGTGTAACTAATTTTGAAAGAGTATTTTGCACTTCTCGAGAATAAAAATCAGATATTTTCATTAAAACATCATCTAAACGACCTGTTCTTTCTCCTACTGATAAAAGTTGAGATAGCATGTCTGGAATATGAGGAGCTCCTTTAAAAGAATCACTAATAGAGCGACCCTCTTCAACATCTATAACAGCATCTTGAATAGTTTTCTTATAAACCGAACTCCCTACTACCTTAGCTACAATTTTTAAGCCCGAACTAATAGGAATTCCCCCCACAATTAAAGTAGATAAACTTCTTGTAAAGCGAACTAAATAAATTTCTTCAAATAAATCTCCAAAAACAGGTAATTTTAAAAGAAATTTATCCCACAATGCCTTTCCTTTTGGTGTTTTGATCCAAAATATAAAGCCAGCTACTAAAAATAAAAATCCTATGATAAGAATTAAAAGATTAGATGAGAAAAAATCACTTAAACTAATTAAAATCCTGGTTGGTAAAGGCAAATCTACTCCTGCCTCTTTTAAAACTCCAGTTAACTGAGGTATAACAAAAACCATCATTAAAACCATAACTCCAATAACGGCTGCAATAACAAAAGCAGGATAAATCATAGCACTTTTAATTTTGCTAATTAGATCATAATTTTTTTCTTTTTGATCAGCTAAATAATTTAAAACTTCATCTAATTTTCCTGCTGTTTCTCCAGCTCTAACCATATTAATATAAAAATCATCAAATACTTTGGGAAATTGGGCTAGGGCCACTGAAAAACGCCTTCCCTCTCTAACATCATCAGCCACTTTTTGTAATACTTTTTTTAAATAATGATTATCAGATTGTTCAGAAAGTACTTCTAAGGCTTGAACCAAAGGCAGGCCAGCTGAAACCATAACTGAAAGCTGGCGTGATAAAAAAACCATTTGCTTGGGTTTAACCCTTTGTAAAAAACTAATATTTAAAGGACGCCGCCAAATTGGCAGCTTGTCTTGTTTAGTTAGGGAAATAATAATCAAATTTTGATCAGAGAGCATTTCAAGAGCTACTTTTTCATTAGCAGCTTCAATATTCCCTGTAACAGTTTTCCCACTTTCATTTTTCGCTCTATATTCAAATCTCATAAAAGAAAATAAATATTAAAACTCTTTAAAAACTACTTACTAAGAAGAGTTCTTAAAGTATCTTTATCATTACAATATTTTAAGGCTTTATCAGACATAATTTCGCCCATTTGAACTAATTTAGCTAAATGTTGATCTAGGGATATAGCCATTTGGTCTCCCACTGTATGTATCATGCCTGAAAGGCGGTGAAATTTACCACTAGCTACATTATTTTTAACAGCTGAAGAACCAAGTAAAACCTCATATGCTCTAACCCTTCCCCCGCCAATCTTGGGAACTTGACAAGCTGTAATACTACCTGCTAAACTTTCGCTTAAAAAATATTTTACATGGTCTGCTTTGTTAAAAGAATAAAAATGAAGAATCCTTTTAATGGTTTTAACTGTATTGCAACTATCAAAAAGAGCAAAAACTAAAACCCCAGTTTCTGCTATAGCAAAAATTTGATCCATTACTTCACTATTTTCAACTCGGCTCACCATTAAAACATCTGGGTCTCTTTCTCTTATAAATTTTAAACCCTTTTCAAAGCTTGGCACATCAGTTTTAACCCCTCTTTGCTCAATAACACTATTATTGCTTTGAATTATAGTTTTAATAGGATCTTCTAGGGTAGCAATAAATTTAGTTTTATTTTTATTAATATAATTCAAAATTGATGCCATTAATTCATATCTTCCCATATCCCCAGTTAAAAAAACAACCCCTTTTTCCTTATTAATGATTTTTTTAACTAAATCAGGGGCGTTTAAATTGTCTAACTCTGGAATTTTTTGTTTTAATAACTCAATTCTAAAACAGGGTAATTTTTTAGAAAAATATATATCTATTTGAACATTTCCAAGATTTTCTACTTCTTTAACAACATTAATTTGTTGTTTTTCTTTTAATTCTTCTTTTTCATTGTCATTAGTTAAAATATCTTTTAAATCTTTCACAAAAGAGGCGGAAACAATATTTTGATTATTCAAAGATTCTAAAATACCATTTACCCTAATAGCAGGAAGCTGACCTGGTAAAAAATAAATTTGATTAGCTTGCTTTTCAGCGGCTAAATGACAAATTTTATTAAAAATACTTTGAGTTTGAGTAGACATAAAATATTAAATTATTATATTTTAAAACAAATTATTCCTTAGCTGCCCTGAGAACTTCTTCAAGAGTAGTTTTCCCTTGTAATACCTTAATATAACCATCTTCTAACATATCAACCATTTTTTGTCGTCTAAATTCTTCTTTTACCCGATCAATATCAGAACCTTCTTCAATAATATCTTTCATATTATCAGTAATTTCTAACACTTCAAATATAGCTGTTCTTCCCTTATACCCCTCGTCATTACATCGAGGACACCCTTCTCCTTTATAAAAATGGAGTTTACCATCTTTACCTTTAAAATCATCCAGATTTACTGCTTCTAATGGTTCTAAGGTATTTTTAATTTTTTGTTTAGCTTCCTTTGCAACTTCAATTTCTTTTTTACAATGAGGACATATTGTTCTTACTAGCCTTTGAGCTAAAACTACATTAACTGAAGAAGAAATTAAAAATGGCTCTATCTCCATATCCATAAGCCTTGGCACAGCTCCAAAAGCATCATTTGTATGTAAGGTGGAAAGGACTATATGACCAGTTAAAGCAGCGTGAACTGCTAAATCAGCCGTAGCATTATCACGCACCTCACCTACCATGATTACATCTGGGTCCTGACGTACTACAGATCTAATTCCAGAAGCAAAATCATAACCAATTTCAGGAGCTACTTGAGATTGGTTAACCCCAGCCATAAAATACTCAATAGGATCTTCCAAACTTACAACATTTACACCAACTTGGTTTAATTGTTTTAACATTGTGTAAAGAGTAGTAGTTTTACCAGAACCAGTAGGCCCTGTAATAAGTATCATTCCATGGGGGGCTTTAATATTTTCTTTAATAATTTCTAACCCCTTACCCCAAAAACCTAATTCTTTAAAGGAAAAAATTCTTTGAGCTGGATCTAATACCCTTAACACCACCTTTTCTTTATCCAATAATGGGAATGTAGAAACACGCAAGTCTACTCTTCTTTTAGAAACTCTAATCCTAATACGCCCATCTTGGGGAACCCTTGTTTCATCTAATTTTAAGTCAGCCATTACTTTAATACGAGACACAATTGAAGAATGAAGATGACCTGGTAAACTAGCTGTTTCCCTTAAAACCCCATCAATACGATAGCGAACTCTTGTTTTTTGACTAACTGGCTCAATGTGAACATCTGAGGCTTCATTATCAACTGCATATTTTAAAATTGAGGCTACTAATTTTGCAATTGGCTCAGCCTCGCTAATATCCTCTAAACCAATAGCAGCCCTATCACCTGTGCCTACAGAAGCAAAACGTGACTCAGCTCTTCCTAGAGCTTTTTCAACTTGAGCATCTAAACCAGTATATTGATCTAATATTTTTTGTATAGCTGAAGCCGGAGCAGTAAAAAAGCGGGCTTTTAAATTATTTTCTCGGGCAATAAAGTTAACAGCTTCTCTAGCTTTAAAATTACCCGGATGAACCATAGCTACTTTTAAAATCCCCCCTTTTTTATCAAAAGCAATAATTTGGTAATTTTCCGCAGTTTCTCTGGGAATAATTTTTAAAATGTCTTTATCAACTGACTTACCATAAAGTTGAGCCACTGGCACTTCATAAATTTCAGACTTTGCTTTAGCAATAGTTTCTTCAGGTACAATTTTTTTGGACTCTAAAAGCTCGTCCGGGGAAAGCTCCATTTCCCCTGAATCAGCTATAATGCTTTCATACTTTTCTTTAGATATTTTTCCTTGCTTTAATAAATATTTTAAAATTTGGTTATCAACTTGAGCCATAAATTTTTATAATAATATAAGATTTTAATAATTTTAATTATTTATAATTTTATTTTTCTTTTTTTAGTCCAGAAAATGGGACAAAAGGGTTAGGACGACCCTGTTTTTTAACTTTTATAGGTTTAAAAAAACTTTCTAAATATACCATTTGTTTAAATTTGGGATCACTTATAACATTGTTGATTTTATCTACATCAGGAATAGGTTGACTTAAATAAGCTGGCTTAATAACAGCCTCTGTATCACCTTTCCCAGTTTCAGATAAAACTAAATATTTAATTATAACAAAACCAACTACTACCATAATAATAATAAAAACAGCTAAATATATATATTCTTTTTTAAATTTTTTTGTTTTAAGCTTTGCCATAATTATTGAAGATAATAACTTTTTATAGTCAAAGATATAGAACTCCCCACTCCCTTAAATGAAACTGAAGTAACATCCATAATACGAATATTTTTTTCTATTCTTTTTAAAAATCCTTTAACCTTTTGGTAGTCTCCCCCTGTAAAAGAAAAGTTCATGGTTATTTCTCCATTTTGCCAACCTACTCCATATTTAGACACCTCTAATCTTGATTGCTTGATTAAAGCATCTAACTTATTTAAAATCTTAGGCAAGTCTGCATCTTGGGCTACAACATAATCTAGTTTATCAAGCTCGTCTTCTTTTATTTTTTTTGATTCTTTTTCTAAATTCTTAAGTTTATTTAAATAATCTTGTTGCTCATTTAAAATATTTTGATGGGTTTTTAAATCCAAAGATTTTCCATTTTGAGTTTTTGCTAATTTAGGTTGGATAACAAAAAAATAATCAAAGCTAAAAAGTCCTATCATAATAACAAGGATAATTATAAACCAATATCTTACTAAAAGTTTATGATACCATTTAACTTGAAAATTTTTATCTTTCTTTTTGCTATCTTTTCTCATAAATTAAAACTATTTATTAAAAGCATCTTTTACTAAAACAAGATCAAAAACACCAGCTACCCCTCCAGAAGATTTTCCAATACCTGATAACTTAACCTCTTTTATAAAATCATCAGCCTTTCGAAAGGAAATTAACTGTCTAGCTAAAGAAGGCAAATCTTTAGCAGTGGCTTGAAGATGAATAGGCTGATTATATTGACCACTAAAATCTTTAAAATAAACATTGGGAATAGTATATTTTTCAAGTAAAGCAAAAAATTTGGTCCAATAAATATGATTATCTAAAATTTCATCTACTGTATTAGCTTTTTTGTTTAAATTGTTAATCCTGTCCCTAAGACCTAGATAAGAAGCTGTTTTCCCTTCTAAAAGACGGATTTCTCCCCTAATTCTGTGAACTTGATTTTCTACTTTTTCAAAATGAAGATCAGTGTAGAGCCATACTACACTAAAAATTGTTAAAATAATAATTAAAGATGCCATAAAAAGGAAAAACCTTGATTTAACAATACGAGGTATAACAACTACCTTTTTAGGCATTAAACTAATTCTATACTCATCCACCTCCGGCTCCATATTGCCCAAATCATCTAAATTTTGATTTTTAGAATTTTTAGCCATATAAAAATTAACTTATTTCTCTTAAAGCAAGACCAACTGCTACAGTGAATCTAGGAGCTACTTCTTGAAGAGCTGGCTTTATTTCTTTTGGGTATGCAATTCTAGACCAAGGATCGCCAATAATCACCCTTTTATCCAGTACTTTAGTAAAAAACCTTGGTAAGTGTGGCAAATAGGCAGAACCACCTGAGATAATAACTTTTTCAATGTCCTTATCAGATTGTTCTTTGTAAAGTTTGATAGAATATTTCATTTCATCAATAACAGGATTTAAAATATCTTTAATAACAGAAGGTATTTTAGAATCACCTCCAATGCCAATATCTCTTTTAAACTGTTCTGCTCTTTGAAAATCAATATGAAGGCTGTTAGAAATAGCTCTAGAAATGGTTACTCCACCAACATCAATACTTCTATTTAAAGCTGGCACACCTTCTTCTATAATAATAATATCAGTTGTTAAAGCGCTAATATCAATCACCATAGTAGTTTCTTTGCTTTTTCCTAAAAGAGAGCGAGACAAAGCAAAAGATTCGGTTTCTAATGATAAAAGCTCTAAATTGGCTTGCTTAAATATTTCTACATAACGTTTTACTAACTTTTTAGAAGCAGCTGTTAAAAGCACTCTATAATTTTTTTTGCCCTTACTGGTTTTAAAAGTATTAATAATTCTCCAATCTAAAACAATTTGATCAATTGGCATAGGAACTACTTTTTTAGCTTCCCACCTAACAGCTGATTGAAGATTTTTTTTCTTCATATAAGGAACATTAATTACTGATGTAAAGACAGAATAATTAGGTAAAGCTGTTACTGCTTTATAGCCTTTTACACCAGCTTTTTCATAAACTCGCTTTAAAAGATTAGCTACTTTATTTAAAATTTCCTGCGAGCTACCACTTATAACGTCTTTAAGAGCTCTTTCAGCATAACCATAAGTTAAAAGAACAGGCACCCCTTTTTGCTCTTCAATTTCTACTAACTTAATACTTGTAGAACCAATATCAACCCCTAAATACGTATTTTTATCACCTATTCCAAAAAATCCCATATTTTTGTATAATAAATAAGGTTTAAATAATTAAATATTTCTTGTTTTTATTATACAATAAATGTTTTATTAATACAACAACAATGTGGAAAAAATTTAAAAAATATATTATTAAAATACTTTTCCCGGCTCAATGCATATCTTGTAAAAAATATAACACTTTTCTTTGCAAAAATTGCCTTTTAAAAATCCCCTTAAGACAAAGGTTAAAACAAGAAAAACCTTTAGATCTTTTAATGTCAGCTAGCTTTTTCCACAACAAAATAATTAAAAAACTTATTCACGGCTTTAAATACGACAAAAACAAAGAATTAATTAAAGCTATTATAAAAATTATAGATAAATATTTTAAAAAACATCCAAAATTAATAAATACTTTGCAAAAAAGAAATTTCTGGCTTGTTCCAATTCCTTTATCCTATAAAAAACACAAAATAAGGGGTTTTAATCAAGCTAAAATTATAGCTCAATCAATATCAAAAAAATATAACTTAAAAATCTTTTATCCTTTAGCCAAAAAAACTACTAAACCTCAAGCAAGATTAAATTTAAAACAAAGAAGAGAAAATATTAAAGGGGCTTTTTTTATTAAAAAATATTTTAAAAATAAAATTAATAAGAATATTTGCTTAATAGACGACACTGCTACTACTAAAGCTACTTTGAAACAAGCAGCAAAAATTTTGAAAGAAAATAATGCTAAAAAAATTTGGGCTTTTACAATAGCTAGAACTTAATCTTTTTTGATTTAAATAATAAAAAGCAACCAATAAGTATTAAAAAAATAGAAAATACTTGAGCTGTTCTTAAACCTAAAATTTGAGGCTGTTTATCAACCCGGATAAATTCAATTGTAAATCTCCCTAAAGGATATAAAATTAAATAAAAACCAGTTATAAAGCCTGGTCTTTTTTTTATAAAGCGATGTACCATTAATATTAAAAAAATAAAAACTAATAAATTCCAAATAGACTCATATAAAAAAGTAGGATGAAAATATTTAAAAGAGGCAAAAATATCTGGCCGCTTAAAACTAGAAATTGGAATACCCCAAGAAACTGGAAAACCAAATAGCTCCTGATTAAAAAAATTTCCCCATCTCCCAATAGCTTGGGCTAAAATAACTCCGGGAGCTAAAATATCAGTTATTCTTAAAAAAGAACTAAATTTATTTTTTAAAACAGGATGTTTTTTATTAAAAAAGAATAAAACTAAAATACCAGCTAAAATAGCTCCAAAAATACCCAATCCTCCTTGCCAAATATAAAAAATTTCTAATGGTTTTTTAAAATAATAACTCAAATGCGTTAAAACATGATATAACCTTGCCCCAATAAGCCCAAAAGCTATTAAATAAATTATTAAATTTTCAATTTGAGAAAATAAATTTGAATCTTTTAAAATCTTTTTACTAATATAAAAAATAACCATATAAGCTAAAAAAGCTCCTATGGCAATTAAAAGGCCATACCAATAAATT
>CAZBSA010000027.1:0-6378 GCA_964494785.1 uncultured Gammaproteobacteria bacterium
TTTCTAAATCAAGAGGAGTGACCGGAGTTTTAAGTGCTTTAAATTCAGTTAATACTCTTGATATGAATGGTTTTGAAATAGATAAAAAACAAGCTATTGATAAAGCTAAATGGTTTGAACCTAAAAAAAGATTAGAATTTCAAAAAAATGCCAGTATAGTTTCTTATAAAAAAAGATCTCATGATTGGAAAATGAAATCTTTGTGGGGAAAATTTTCAAAATATTTTGAAAAAATTACTACTATTAAATTAAAAAAAAGTAAAAAGAAAAATTATTTAAATATTGAAGAATTAGCTACTATTTACCATCTACCATCAGATAGTATTAATACTCCTTTGGTTAAAAGAACAGGCAGTAAAAGAGGCCAGCCTCCAGCTGATTTGCCTACTGAATAATTTATATGTTATATATTATTGCAACTCCAATTGGAAATCTAAAAGATATTACTTTACGAGCTTTAGATACTTTAAAAAAAGTAGATTATATTTTATCAGAAGATACGAGAAATTCTTGTCATCTTTTGTCTCATTTTAATATTAAAACCCCTTTAATTAGTTTTCATCAACATTCTGATAATAGAAAAAGAAATCAAGTTGTTGAAAAATTAAAAAAGGGTAAAGATTTAGCTCTTATATCAGATGCAGGTACACCAACAATTTCAGACCCTGGAGGACGTTTAGTTAATCAAGTAAAAAAAGATTTACCTAAATTAAAAATTGTACCAATTCCTGGAGCTTGTGCTTTAATAACTGGTCTTAGTATTTCTGGTTTTAAAGCTGATAAGTTTTTATTTTTAGGTTTTCCGCCTAAAAAAAGAAAAAGAAATAAATTTTTTAAAAAAATTGCCAATGCTAATTTAACTACAGTTTTTTACGAATCACCTCATAGAATTATTAAAACACTTGAAGAACTTAAAAAGTTTAAGGCAATACAAAAAAGAAAAATATGTCTTTGCAGAGAAATGACTAAGATGTATGAAACTATTTATCGAGGTGACATTAGAAAGGTTTTACAAAATTTAAAAAGTGATACAATAAAAGGTGAGTTTACAGTTATAGTATCTTCGGATTAATAATTTATATTTAAGAAAGTATATGAAAAATTTTTATGTAACAACTCCAATTTATTATGTAAATGCCAAACCCCATATTGGCAGTGCTTATACAACTATTGCAGCTGATATTTTAGCAAGGTGGCATAGACAAAATCAAGAAGATACCTTTTTTCTTACTGGTACTGATGAACATGGTCAAAAGGTGGCTAATAAAGCTCAAAAAGAGAATATAGAGCCAATTGAGCTTTGTAATAAAAATTCAGCTCGCTTTAAACAAGTGTTTGATTCTATGAGTATTTCTTATGATAGATTTATAAGAACAACTGAAAAATCTCATGAGAAAATGGTGGGTGAGGTTTTAAAAAAATTAAAAGAAAAAGATTTAATTTACAAGGGTGAATACAAAGGGCTCTACTGTGTAGCTTGTGAAAGATACTATACTTCAAAAGAATTAAAAGATGGCAAATGTCCTTATCACAACACTGAACCAATTCAGCTTTCAGAAGAATGTTATTTTTTTAAGCTTTCTGCGTTTAGACAACCTTTAATTGATCTTTTAAAATCAGATAAATGGAGAGTAGAACCTAAAGAAAGAAAAAATGAGCTTTTAGGATTTTTGCTTTCAGAAGAATTAGAGGATTTGGCTATTTCAAGAAAAAATGTTTCTTGGGGTGTTAAAATTCCCTGGGATAGAACTCAAACTGTTTATGTTTGGGTGGACGCTTTGTTTAATTATCTTTCTGGTTTAGGCTGGGATGGTAAATCAAAAGTTGAAAATAAATTTTGGCCACCTGAAATTCAATTGATTGGAAAAGATATTTTAAGATTTCATGGTATAATTTGGCCGGCATTTTTGTTAGCCTTAGATATTGATTTACCTAAAAAATTATTTGCTCATGGTTTTTTTACGGTTAATGGAAAAAAAATGAGCAAATCTTTAGGTAATGCAATAGATCCTGAAGAATTGGGTCAAACTTTTGGGGTTGATCCTTTGCGTTGGCTTTTAGTATCTTGTTTTCCTTTTGGAACTGATGGAGATGTTTCTGTATCAAAATTTTATGATGCCTACAATAATGAATTATCCAATGGAATAGGCAATCTTTTAAGAAGGGTAGTTTCCTTGGCTTTAAAAAAAGATATTTCTTATCAAATTATCAAACCTAAAACAAAGATTAAAAAAACAGTTGAAAAAAGTTGGAAAGATTATAAAAAATATTTAAATGAATTAAAATTTCAAAAAGCTAAAAATATTATAATGAAATTAGCTGGTTTTGCTGATAAATATGTTGAGAAAAAAAAGCCTTGGACTATTGAAGATGACAAAAAATATAAAGAGATTATATCTCACCTTTTAGAGATTATTAGACAAATAACTTGGATGATTTATCCTTTTATGCCTGATAAAGCAACTCAGATGTTTAAATCTTTAGGTATTGAATCACAAGAAAAGAAAAAGTCTTTTGAACAAGCTATTAAATTAGGTAAAGTTAAATTTGATAATATTTCTCAAATTGATATTTTATTTCCTAAAAATTTAAAATAAATCTATGACATTTTTTGATTTAATTCTTATTATTATACTATTTGGTTTTATTTGGTTTGGTTTTTGGAACGGTTTTGTTCAAGCAATTGGAGGAATTATTAGTTTAGTTATTGCTCTTTTTATAGCAAGTCGTTGGTATAGCGTGATTGCAACAAGAATTTTGCCTTTTATAGGGGAGAATATGAATTTAGCCAAGCTTTTAGGTTTTATAGGGGTTTTTATTATAGCCCGGGTTTTAATGTTTTTGTTGATTAAAATAATAGATAAAGTCTTTAGCTTGCCGATATTGAGTATTTTTAATAAGATTGGCGGAGCTGTTTTTGGGCTTTTAGAAGGGGGGTTGGTCATTGGAGTTATTCTTTTTCTTTCCACTAAATTTCCTTTAGGGAATAAATGGGGTTTGCTTTTAAAAAGTTCAAGTCTAGCTCCGAGTTTAATTGGATTTGGTAAACTTTTAACCCCTTTGATTCCTCAAGCTTTAAAAGAAATAAAATCTTTATTAATACAATAAAGTCTTTATTAATAAATAATAAAATAGTTAAAAATTTAATATAACCTAAAAATTTGTATGGTGAGTATTAAAAAAACTATAATTATTACAATTATTATAAGTGTAATTTTAGGAGGAGTTGTCGGTGGTTTAGCCGGCTTTTATAGCGCAAATTATATAAATGGTGAAAAAACGCCATTTTTATTTTCATTTTTATATCAAAGGTTTTTAAACCCAGAAAAGCAAGAAAAAGTTATTGAACCTAAAAAGGAAGATGTTTTTGATGAAAAAGAAATAAAGCAAAAAATAGAAAAAGAAATTAAAAATCAGTTTAAAGATTTTACAAACATTGAAGAAAAAACGATAACGGCAGTTAAAAGTACAAGTGATTCTGTAGTAAGTGTTGTGGTGAGTAAATATATACCAAGATACTATGGTTATGAAGATTTTCCTTCTAATGACTTTTTTGACGATTTTTTTAATTCTCCCTTTTTTGAGTTTAAGGATTTTAAAATTAGTTTACCAAATGATGGCGGGGTAAGTATTCCTACTCCTGTTCCTGATCCTGAAAAACCTGAACAAGAAGAAAGAGAAAAACAAAAAGTAGGGGGCGGGACTGGTTTTGTTATTTCAAATGAAAAGGGTTTGATTTTAACTAATAAGCATGTTGTTTCAGATGAAAAAGCTGATTATAGTATAGTGACAAATGAGGGGGATGAATTTGAAGCTCAAGTTTTAGCAAGAGACCCTTTTAATGATATTGCAATTTTAAAAATAGAAAATAATAATTTTAGTTTACCAGAGGTTAAATTAGGTGATTCTGATAACTTAAAAATTGGCCAAACAGTAATTGCAATTGGTAATGCTTTAGGAGAATATAGAAATACCGTTACAAAAGGAGTTGTCAGTGGTATTGGGAGAAGAATTGTTGCTGGAGGTGCCCTAGGTCAAACTGAAACACTAGAAGGCGTTATTCAAACTGATGCAGCTATTAATTCTGGTAATTCAGGCGGGCCTTTAATTGATTTGAATGGTAGGGTGGTAGGTATTAATACTGCAATTAGTCGCCAAGGTCAGTTAATAGGTTTTTCTATTCCAGTAAATCAAGCTAAGCATGTTATAAAAAGCGTTGAAAAGCATGGAAAAATTGTAAGACCGTTTTTAGGAGTAAGATATACCTTGGTTAATAAAAAAATTGTTAAGGAAAATAATTTAGAAGTTGATTATGGAGCTTTAATCATAAGAGGATCTGATTCAAGTCAATTAGCTGTTATTCCGGGTTCACCAGCTGATAAGGCAGGTATAGTTGAAAATGATATTATTTTAAAAGTTAATGGCGAAAAAGTAAATCAAAATAATTCATTGTCAAAATTAATTCAAAAACATTCACCTGGTGATACGATTGATCTTTTCATCTATCACAAAGGTGAGAAAAAACATATTCAAGCTACTTTAGAAGAATATAAAGAATAATTTATGGAAATGCAGGAGTTAATAAACAATTTAAAAGATTTTGAAAATAGGCTCTACAAGGTTAGGGCCTATATTTGACTTGGATAAAAAAAGAAAAAAAATAAAGGATTTGGAAGATAAAATGGCTCAGCCTCAATTTTGGGAGAATCATAAAAAAGCTCGTCAAATATCAAAAAAACACAGCGATTTAAAAGAAATTATCTCAAAATGGGAAGAAATAAATGACTTAATTAAGGATGCTTTAGTTGTAGCTAAGCAAGACAAGAAAGATAAGAAGGTTAATTTAAGAAAAGATTTAGAAAAATTATTTTACCAAATTAAAGAAAAGCTGGAAGATTTAGAAATACAAGAATTTTTAAAAGGTAAGTATGATAAAAGAAATGCTTATATTTCAATTCATGCTGGCGTAGGTGGCAAAGATGCAGAAGATTGGGTAAAGATGCTTTTAAGGATGTATAAAAGGTTTGCTGATAAAAAGGATTGGGAGTCTGAGATTATAGAAAGGTCAAAAGGAAGTGAAAATGGTTTAAAAAGTGTAACTATTTTTATAAAAGGTGATTTTGCGTTTGGTTTTTTGAAGTCAGAAACTGGGGTTCATAGATTAGTGAGAATTTCCCCTTTTGATTCTGAAAAAATGCGACATACCTCTTTTGCCTTAATAGAAGTTTTGCCAGAAATGGACGATGTGGAAGTAAATGTGAATATGGACGATGTTAGGGTTGATACTTTTTTATCATCTGGCCCAGGTGGACAACATATGCAAAAAAATGAATCAGCTGTAAGGCTTATTCATTTGCCAACTGGTATTGTAGCTAGTTGTGAATCAGCTAGATCTCAAAATAAAAATAAAGAAAAAGCTTTAAAAATTTTAAAAACTAAACTTTATCAATATTTGAATGCTGAAAAGCAAGAGGAAAAAGATAGAATTTTAGGTAAATACAAACCAGCTGTTTGGGGAAACCAAACTCGCTCCTATGTGCTAGACCCTTATAAATTAGTCAAAGATCATAAAAGTAATTTTGAGACTCAAAAAGTAGAAGAAGTTTTAGAAGGAGATTTATTTGATATTATAGATAGCTCTCTTAAAACTAAAAATTAAAGTTTAATTAAATTTAAAATAAAAAAAATGAAAATAAAAAAAATTTTTAAATTATTTTTGTCTATTTTAGTTTGTGAATTAGCCGGTGTTATTGGCTCTTTTGCAACAAATCAATCAGTTTCTACCTGGTATCAAAACCTTAAAAAGACTCCTATTTCTCCTCCAGATTGGGTTTTTGCTCCAGTTTGGACAATTATTTTTGCTTTAATGGGGGTGTCTTTATTTTTAATATTAGAAGGAAAAGGTAAAAATAAGAAAAAAGCCCTTTGGTTTTTTAGTGTTCAATTGTTTTTAAATATATTATGGAGTTTTTTATTTTTTGGGTTTCAATTACCTTTAATTGCTTTTTTAGAAATTATAATTCTTTGGATTTTTATATTTTTAACTATAAAAGAATTTTCTAAAATTAATAAACAAACTAAATGGCTGTTTTTACCTTATATTATATGGGTTAGTTTTGCAGCATTATTAAATTTTTGGATTTGGTTTATTAATTATTAAAAATTTAAAAATCTTAAATTTTTAGGTTATTTTAATTTGTTAAAACTGTTATTTTTGCTACAATATAAATAATAAGGGCATTTTTATAAATTTTTTTATGGAATTTCAAGCGAGTAATTCAAAAAGAGATAAAAGAGCTTTAATAATATTTGGTATTTTTTTGATTATTTTTATACCTGTTTTTATTATTGTACAAAATGATGGAAATATTTTTCCAG
>CAZBSA010000027.1:6478-8435 GCA_964494785.1 uncultured Gammaproteobacteria bacterium
ATTATTTTTATACCTGTTTTTATTATTGTACAAAATGATGGAAATATTTTTCCAGATCAAGAAAATAATATAAAGGAAGAAGAAATTACTTCAGAAGATAAAGATTAAAAAGTCATTTTCATGGATAATGAGCAAAAATTAAATGTAAGTTGGGATTTTATTTTAAAAGCAATTATTTTAGTAGTTTTATTATATTTTTTATACACTATTCAAGAACTTATCATTTGGTTTATTTTTGCTTTAATAATTTCAATACTTTTTAACTTTGCTATTGATTTTTTAGAAAAGTTAAGAATTCCTAGAGTAGTAGCTACCTTATTTGTATATATTAGTCTTTTAGGCTTAGTAGCTGCTTTTTTGTATTTTACTGTGCCTAGTTTTATTACTCAATTAAAAGATTTTGCTTCTAATATACCTTATTATTTTAAATCTATTTCTCCAGTTTTAGAAAAATTAGGAATAACTGCTTTTGAAAAAGCTAGCTCAGGTATTAGTTTTTTAGAAGAAAACATTGGTAAGGCGGGTCAAGGTATTTTTAATGCTTTAGTTGTAGTTTTTGGCGGGTTAAAAGCAGCTGTTTTTATAATCTTTTTGTCTTTTTTTCTTTCCTTAGAATCTAAATTTTTAGAAAGATTTTTAGCAAAGTTTTCTCCTAAAAGGTATAAGGCACGACTTTTTAATTTTTTGCCAAAAGCTAAGAAAAAAATTAGTGGCTGGTTTGTATCTCGGGTAGCAGGGATGGTCTTTGTTGGTTTATTAAGTTTTTTACTTTTTCAAGTAGCTGGCTTGAAGTATGCTTTAATACTTAGTTTAATATTTGCAGTTTCAGATTTTATTCCTATTTTAGGGCCAATTGTAAGTACTGTATTAATTTTTATTATTATAGCTATAGATTCTTTTCCTCAAGCAATTTTTATTTTAATAGGCCTTTTTATAATCCAACAATTAGAAGGTAATTTTTTATTTCCTATTATATTTAATAAGATTATAGGTATTCCACCTTATTTGGTTTTAATTTCTTTAGTTGTTGGGGCTGAACTTTGGGGGATTTTTGGCGCCATTTTAGCAGTGCCTTTGGCAGGAATAATTTTTGAATTTGTTAAGGATCTTCAAAAGTTTAAACAAAGATATTAATTTTAGTTATTTTAAATTTATTTTTTTTACATTAATTTGTGCCTTTTTAAAGGTATTTTTTTTATGAAAAAATAATTATTTATTTTTTATATTTTTAAAAATCTTTTAGTTATCGGAAATTTTTTTTAAAAATTTGTTGGTATTATATTAATCATTTATAATAAAAATAGTGCTCATTTTTGAATATAAAAATACTGGAGCCTAGGGGAGGATGAGTTACTTTTAAAGAAAACTTTCTTGTAAATCAGATAAGTTGTAATGCTTTGTCTGATTTTTATTTTTTAAATTTTAATTTTTATAATAATCTTATTACAATGTCAAAAATTAAAAAAATCAAAAAAAGAGATGGATCAATCCAAAAATTTGATCCTCAAAAAATTACTAAGGCAATTTGGTCGGCTGCTCAAGCTGTTGGTGGGACAAATAAAGATTTAGCAAAAGATTTAACTGAAAAAATTGTTAAAAAATTAGAAAATAAGACTGATAAAGGGGAAATCCCAACTGTTGAAACGGTTCAAGATATTGTTGAAAAGCAATTAGTAGAACACGGGCATTATAAAACAGCTAAAGCCTATATTCTTTATCGTTTTCAACACACTCAGCTTAGAGAGTTTGATGAAACGCTTTCAAATACTTCCTTAATTGATAATTATATAAGAGAAAAAGATTGGCGAGTTAAAGAAAACTCTAATATGAGTTATTCTCTTCAAGGTTTAAATGTTCATATAGCTGATAAAGTTGTAAAAAAATATTGGCTTGAAAAAATATATCCGCCCGAAGTAAGAAAAGAACATAATAATAGTTTTTTACATATTCACGATTT
>CAZBSA010000028.1:0-7880 GCA_964494785.1 uncultured Gammaproteobacteria bacterium
AACTTTTAATTTTTTAATATTTAAATTTCAATATACTCCTAATCCTTATATAGCTTTTTCTATTCCTATTTATGGAGCTTTACTTTATGTTTTAATAGGGATAGGTATTTTTTTTATTATTAGTTGTTTGATTATAGAATATAAACAAAAAGATTGGTTGGGATTTTTAGGCTTTTGTTTTATTTTAACAGGAGCAATGAGTAATTTAATTGATAGATTATCTCAAGGAGTAGTAGTTGATTGTTTTTCTTTTTTAAATATCAGTGTTTTTAATTTATCTGATGTTTATATATTGATTGGGATTATAATAGCTGTTATATCAATTTTTAAAAATAATAATCAAAGTTAGCTTTTAAAGTGAAATCTTATAATGTCACCATCCTTTACAATATAATCTTTACCTTCAGTTCTTATATCACCTTTTTCCCTGGCTTTTTTTTCTGAGCCTAGCTGAATAAATTTATTATAATTTATAACTTCTGCTTTAATAAAACCAGTTTTTATATCTGAATGTATCTTTTCAGCTGCCTTTAAAATATTTGAACCCTTTTTTAATGTCCAGGATTGAACTATATTATTTTGGGTAGTAAAAAAACTAATTGCATTTAGAATTTTATAAGTAGCTTTTATCAAGCGATTTAAAATAGGCTTTTCAATGTTATATTCTTTTAAATATTGAATAGCCTCTTTTTTATTTAAATCAACTAATTCTTTTTCTAGTTTAGCTGATAAGGGGATAAAATTATTTGATTTTTTATATTTATTTCTGTTTTTTAAATCTTTTTCATTAATATTTATAGCATAAATAATTGGTTTCTTAGTTAAAAAGTTAAATTCTTTGATTTTTTCTTTTTCTTTTTTATCTAAACTAATTTTTCTAACTGGTCTTCCTTGTTCTAAATTATTTTTTAATTTAGTAAGGACTTCTTTTTTTTCTATCGCTTTTTTATCCCCTGAATTTGCTAATTTAACAACTTTTTCTAAAGCTTTTTCAATTAATTCAATATCAGAAAAAATTAATTCTAATTTAATTGTTTCTATATCATTAGATATATTAACATTACCACTTACGTGAGATATATTTTTATTTTGAAAAGCTCTTACTACTTCTAATATTGCATTTGTTTTTCTTATTTGAGAAAGAAATTTATTTCCTAATCCTTCTCCTTTATGAGCCCCTTTTATTAGACCGGCAATATCAACAAATTCAATATAAGTAGGTATAGTTTCTTTTGGGTTAAGAAGTTTTGAAATTTTATTTAATCTTTTGTCAGGCACTTTAACTTTTCCTATATTAGGTTCTATTGTACAAAAAGGATAATTAGAAGCATCAACCCGTTTTTGAGTTAAACTGGTAAAAAGAGTTGACTTGCCTACGTTAGGAAGACCTATAATACCAACTGATAAACTCATAAAAATACAATTAATAATTTAAATTTATTATAAGGTATTTTAAAAATGATGAAAATGTGTTATTATAAAAATAATATTATAAAAATTATATGTTTAATAAAAAAGCAAAGAGTAAAAAAAGTATTTTAGGCTATATAGGGTTTGTGGTAATTGTATTTATAATATATATTGCTTTTAGTAATACCAATTTGGTTAATAAAGACTTGCATTCTAAAATATTTGTTATAAATAAGGGCCAAAGCCTTGATGAAATTAGTGATAATTTAGAAAAAAAAGGAGTTATCAAAAATGATAAACTATTTCAATTAACTGCTTTTTTTAAAAATGTTAAAAATAAATTCTTACCAGGAGAATATGAATTAAAATCAGGAATGAGTTTAGATGAATTAATTAAAACTCTGACTTCACCTCAAAAAGCTAAAGAAGTTAAAGTAACTTTTTTAGAAGGTACAACTAATATAGATATAGCTAAAAAATTAGAAAAGAAAAATCTTTTAACCCAAAAAGAATTTTTTAATGGCTTAGAAAAATTACAAAATGATAAAGATTTTTTAAATCAATATAAATTTTTAGATCAACAGACTTTTAAAAATGATAAAAAGGAAATATTACAAGGTTTTTTATTTCCTGATACTTATCGATTTTATAAAAAGGCAAGTTTTAAGCATATAATTGAAAAAATGCTTGATAATTTTTCCAACAAGATATATCTACCCTTACAAACCCAGATTCGATCTAATAAGCATAGCTTTTATGAAGTTTTAACCTTGGCATCTATTGTGGAAAAAGAAATGGATAAAGATAGAGACAAAAGGTTGGCAGCTGATGTTTTCTGGAGTAGGTTAAAAATAAATTGGGCCCTTCAATCTGATGCTACAATTAATTATATTTTAAATACTAAAAAATTACAGCCTACATTTAAGGATACAAGGGTTAGCTCTCCTTATAACACTTATACTAATCCTGGTCTTCCTCCAGGCCCAATCAATAATCCTAGCTTTTCTAGTGTTAGGGCCAGCCTTGATCCAATTGAAAATGATTATTGTTGTTTTTTGGTAACTCCGGATGGTGAAAATTTATTTTCTAAAACCATTGAAGAACATAATCGTAAAAAAGCAAAATATTGGGGTGATTAATAATTTGATAAGAGTTTATAATGAATTTACTTCAAAGAATAAAAGAAATATTTATTTGGATAGAAAAAATAATTTGTAAAATTCCTATTATTAAAAAATATTTATATTTAAAGCAGTTATCTAAATTTATTATAGCAGGAGGAGTTGTTACTTTATTTGATTTTTTAATTTATTTTTTATTAACTCGTTTTTCATTATTTTGGCAAAGTCATTTTTTATGGGCTAATTTTATTGCTATGTCTATTGGGGCAATTGCTAGTTATATTATAAATAAAAATTGGGTTTTTAAAGATAAAAGAAAAGTTTTACTTAGTCATTATATAAAATTTTGGGTATTTGCTGGGATTTTAGGTATGATAATTTATCAAATTATATTTGCAGGCCTTACCCAATATATTGGATTATTTGATATTTTATCAAAAGCCATTGCTGCTTTATTAGTAGTATTTTTAAGATTTATAATTCAAAAATTTTGGATTTTTAAATAATTTTATGGCAAAACATATAGTTAAAAAAATTGTAGTTGGGTTTGTAGTTCTTTGTGTTGTTTTTGTTTTTGATTATTGGTTATTTGCTCCCAAAAATATATCTGAACCAGAATCAAAAGAAACAAATCCACAAGAATCTACCTTACCTGAACAGGAAAAAAATTCAGAAAATGAGAATATTCCCTTTCAAACAGAGACAAAGAAAAAGGGTAAGCCAGATAATAATTTGGCTCAACAAGATACAGAAGATGAATTAATTTTAAAACCTCAAAAGAAAAGTTTTAAATTGAATGTTCCTTTTATAAGTCAGTCTCCTTATAAGAAATGGGACCATTTACACAATGAGGCTTGCGAGGAAGCCTCTCTTGTTATGGCAAGTCATTGGATTAATTCAACCCCTTTAAATAAAAAGATAGCTGATCAAAAAATTAAAAATTCAGTATCTTGGCAAAAAGAAAATTGGGGCGGTCATTATGATTTAAATGCAAAAGATACTATTGAATTAGCTAAGGGGTTTTTTAATATAAAAAAAATATACTTTACAGATATTAAAAGTATAGATGAAATTAAATATTTTTTAGAACAAGGTAAATTAGTTCTTGCTCCTATGGCTGGCCGAAATTTAGATAATCCTTATTTTCAAACTCCTGGCCCAGCTTATCACATGGTAGTTGTGGTTGGTTTTGAAAAAGAGCATGTTATTACCAATGACCCAGGTACTTTTAGGGGTAAATCTTTTAAGTATCCTGATAAGAATTTTATAAACTCTTTACATGATTGGCCTTTTAAAAAGCTTGAAAAAAATGATTTAACTAAAGATCAAAAAGCTCAAGAAATTTTAAAAGGTAAAAAAAGGATTATAATAATAGAAAAATAATTAAGGCGTAATCTTAATTTTAATTCCATCGCCAGACAGAATATTGCCGTTTTTTTCAAAAATTTTAGCCCAAAGTTTATGTTCTCCTGGCTCTCCAAGGTTCCAGTTAAATTCTATTTCTTCCCCCATTGTTGGATTAAATATAGTAGAAACAAGTCTAGTCTTATTAGAATCTAAATTCTGATTGTAAAATCTAACTTTTTTTATATTACCAATAGGGATTATAGCTTTAATGTTGATTGGGAAATTAGCTAAACTAATAGTTTGATTATTTTTTGGGTTTTGCCATAAAACTTGTTTTTTAAATTTTTGGGTGGTGAAAATAGTGATAGAATCACTATTTTTATTTTTTACCTTATCATAAGCAATTATTTTTATATTATGACTACCTTGTTCAAGGCCAACTAAATTTAAATTAAATTCAAAAATATCAGACTGATTTATATTGTCTATTTCTTTTACATTTATATCATCTATTTGGCAGACTATTTTTTTTATTTTTAAAGGAGCCTGAGCTTTTACTGTTATAGATAATTTTGGGTTTATTATTTGCTGGCCGTTTTTAGGGTTTTGAATTTCAACTAAAGGCATATTTTTTAAAGTATGAACATCATCTTTTTGGCTGGGAGGTATTTGCAAGGTTAGATTTTTGATTCTATCAGGTAAATCCTTTTTATCTTTTTCAGAAACTTGTTTTAACCATTTATTAATCCCTTGTTGCCAAGCCTGATATTGGGGGTCTAGGGTAGGATTTTCAGGTAAGGATCCCTGAGGGTTGTCTTTTTTAATATAGTGTAGGATAGGGAAAAAATTTCTAAATTCTTTTTCTATTATAAGGGATTCTGGAGTATATTCAGTGGCTAGTTTTTGAGAAATTTTGTCAATTTTTAATGTTTTTGTTTTTTCTTTAGGTAATTGACCTTTTAAAATATCTTTTTCAACGTATATGGGCTCTGGTTTTTCAAATTCTTTAACTGGTTTATTTTTAAGAGCATTTTCCATATATTGGTTCCAAATAGGGGCAGCTACACTAGAACCATCTGCTCCTTCTCTCATTTTACTATTTTTAGTATTTCCCACCCAGACTCCTGCTACTAAATTCGGAGTAAAACCTAGAGTCCAAGCGTCTTTGAACTCATTAGTAGTTCCTGTCTTAGCTGCTACTGGTCTATTTTTTAGGGTTAAGTTATTATTTTCACCAAAAACAAAGCTTCTTGCTTGGTTGTCAGAAAGTATTTCATTAATAGTTTTAGTGGTTTGGGCACTTAATACTCTTTTTGGGTTTAGGTTTTTATCTTGGTTGTTAATTAAGACTTTCCCTTTTTTATCTTTAACTTTTAAAATACTTTTATAAGGTATTTTTTCACCTTTTCTGGCAAAGGTAGCAAAAGCTGATACATGTTCTAAAAGTTTTACTTCTCCTCCTCCTAAAACTAAAGATAAACCATAGCGACTTGGATCATTAAAGGTAGTATATCCTAAGTCTTTTGCTAAATTAAGAGTAGGCTGTAATCCTACTAAATAAAGAGTTTTAACACCAGGGATATTTAAAGAGCCAGCTAAGGCTTTTTTCATTGTGACTGGTCCAAAGTATTGTTCTTTATAATTTTTTGGTTTATATTCCTTTCCTGAGCCAGCATCACCAAAGTTAGTAGGAACATCAAAAAGTAAGGTTTTTGGAGTATAACCTTTTTCAAAAGCAGCTGCGTAAACTATTGGCTTAAACGAAGATCCGGGTTGACGATTTCTAGTAGCTACATTTACTTGACCATCAATGGATTGGTTAAAAAAATCTTTTGATCCGACCATAGCTAAAATATCACCGTTATTTGGATTAATAGAAACTAAAGCAGCATTATTAGCATTATATTTTTCTTGATTAATTTTTGCATATTTTTCAATTGCTTTTTGGGCAATTTTTTGTTTTTCTAAATCAAGGCTAGTAATTACTTTTAAACCCCCTTGTTCAACCTTTTTTTGCCCTAAATTTTTAGTTAAAACTTCTTTAACATACATAACAAAATGAGGAGCTATAATATCAGTGTGTCTTGGTTTAATTTTTTCCAAAATATTAACTGATTTGGCTTTTTCAGCCTCAGCTTTAGTAATAAATCCTTGATCAGCCATAATATTTAAAATAAGTTTTTGTCTGCTTAAAAGCTTGTCAGTATGATTTCCATAAGGAGAATAATAAGTAGGGGCTTTTGTTAAAGCAGCTAAAAGAGCTGATTCACTTAATTTTAAATCTTTAACTGATTTACCAAAATAAATTTGACTAGCTGCTTCTGCTCCATAAGCATTTGAGCCATAAGGAATTTCATTAAAGTACATTTGTAAGATTTCTTGTTTTGAATAGTCTTTTTCAATTTTATAAGCTAATAATAACTCTTTAATTTTTCTTTTAAATGTCTTTTTTGGTGTTAAGAATGCATTTTTAACAAATTGTTGAGTTAAAGTTGATGCTCCTTGTACTTTTGCCCCGTGTAATATATCTACTATTATTGCTCTTCCAATTGATTTAATATCAAAGCCTTGGTGGGTAAAAAAATCTGTATCTTCTATAGCTACAGTAGCATGGATTAAACTTTGAGGAATATCATTCAACTCAACTATAGTTCTTCTTTGGTTAGAAAATATTTCATAAAGTAAATTTTCTCCAGTTTTATCATAAATTTTTGTGGTTTCAGAAATTTGACGATCTAAGAGTTGATTTGGATTGGGTAATGTTTGGGAGAGCCAGGCTATACTTGCGCTAAAAATAGCAATAAATAAAACAATAACAAATAAAATAGTAAACCCTATTTTTTTTAATAGGCTTTTTTTGTTTTTAATTTTTTTTCTTTTCCAGTTTTTCTTTGACATACTGTGATTGTACTCCAATCTTTTTATTATTTCAAGTTTTAATTAAATATGTTAATTGTTTTTATTGAACTAGTTAACAATTTACCTTATAATAAAAATATACATTAATTCAATATTTGAATATGTCTCAAAAAGAAAAAGTAAAACAATTATTAAATACAAACACGCAAGAGGTTGTTGATAAAGACCATTTAAAAAAGAGGTTATTGTCAGGTGAAAAATTAAGGATTAAGCACGGAATTGACCCAACAAGCCCTAATCTTCATATTGGTCATGCTATTGTTTTATGGAAATTAAAAGAATTTCAAGATTTAGGCCATAAAATTATTTTAATTTTAGGAAGTTTTACAGCCCAAATTGGTGATCCATCTGATAAATTAAATAAAAGGCCTTTTTTATCAAAAAAGCAAGTTGAAGAAAATTTAGCTGATTATAAAAATCAAATTGGTAAAATATTAGATGCTTCTAAAGTAGAATGGCATAAAAATAATGAATGGTTTAAAAACATGAGTTTAAGAGAATTTGATAATTTAGCTGAGCTCTTTAGTGTTCAACAAATGATAGGCAGGCGTAATTTTAAAAAAAGATGGGATAATGATCAAGAGATTTCAATAAGAGAGCTTCATTATCCTTTATATCAAGGTTATGATAGTGTTGCAATAAAGGCGGACGTTGAAGTAGCAGGTAATGATCAACTTTTTAATATCTTAGCAGGAAGAAGAATTCAAAAATTTTATAATCAAGAACCTCAAGATGTATTAACAGTTCAAATGCTTACTGGAACAGATGATAAGAAAATGAGTAAATCAAAAGGTAATGTAATTTATTTAAATGAAAAGCCAAAAGAACAGTATGGTAAAGTTATGTCTATTAGCGATGATTTAATATTACCTTATTTTAAGCTTTGTACTCATCTTTCAGAAAGTAAGGTAAAAAAAATAGAAAAAAGGTTAAATAAATGCGAAAACCCTCGTAATATTAAAGCAGAACTTGCTTATGAGATGGTTAAAATATACCATGGAAAAGAAAAGGCTAAAAAAGCAGAAAAAGAATTTAATAGAGTTTTTAGGGATAACAAGTTGCCAAAAAATATTTCAGAGTTTA
>CAZBSA010000029.1:0-7804 GCA_964494785.1 uncultured Gammaproteobacteria bacterium
TCATAATTGGAACCCAGTCTGGATCAGTCATATTTGTTACTAAAACCTCCCCTTTTTTAAAATCTGATATACCAGAAACATTGGGTATCACATGGGCTTTACCACTCCCTATTTGATCTCCAATCGCAATTCCATTAATTATTGGCTTTTCATTAGTCTTAAGCTGATATTCTTTTAAAGTAGCTCCTTTTTCTTTTGCATGAACTGTTTCCGGTCTAGATTGGACAACAAAAAGCTCCCCTGTTTTACCATCTTTGGCCCATTCTATATCTTGAGGCATCCAGCGGCCTTCTTTTTTAGAATAATGGTCTTCAATTAAACAAGCCCATTTAGATAATTTTAAAATTTCATTATCACTTAAAGAAAAATTTAATCTTTTATCTTTAACTACTTTTTCTTCTTTTAACCCTCCTTTTTTATTATAAACAAGTTTTTTGTCTTTTCTTCCTAAATCCTTTCTAATAATAGCATCATAGCCGTTTTTAAGAGTTGGCTTAAACACATAAAAAGTATCTGGCGTAATTTGTCCTTGAACTATCATCTCTCCTATTCCCCAAATAGAATTAATTAAAACCACGTCTTTAAAACCAGTTTCAGTATCTAAACTAAACATAATACCAGACGAGGAAAGATCTGATCGAACCATTTTTTGAACTGTTGCAGAAAGAGCTATATTTAAGTGAGAAAAACCTTTTTCTTCCTTATAAGCAATAGCTCTATCATTAAAAAGCGAAGCCATACATGCTTTTACACTTTTTAATAAAGCTTTTGACCCAGAAACATTTAAAAAAGTTTCAAACTGACCTGCAAAAGAAGCATCAGGTTGATCTTCGGCTGTACCAGAAGATCTCACAGCAACATCAGTCTTCTTTTCATTATAATCTTTAGATAAATCATTATAAGCTTTAATAATTTCTTTTTTTAAATCAGAGGGAAATTTACCATTTAATATTAAATTACGAGATTCTTCACCTACTTCTTTTAAATCAGCTAGTTTGTCTAAATCAGCTTTACTAAATAATTCTTTTATTTTTTCTTTTAAATTATTTTCTTTTAAATAATACCAAAATGCATTAGCAGTTAAAGCAAAACCATTTGGGATATTAACACCCTTTTTAGTTAAATTGGTATACATTTCTCCTAAAGATGCATTTTTCCCTCCCACAAGTAAGGTGTCATCAGTAGAAATTTCTTTAAACCATAAAATATTTTTTTGAGATTTTTCCATAAAATTTAAATTAAATTATTTTTTTAAAGCTTTTAAAGCTAATATAACATTTTTAGGTGAAAAAAAGTAAGGAATATTATTTTCTTTTAAAACATTAGAGCCTTTTAAAACATTTTTACCACCAACCAAACCTACAACAATTGTTTTTTTAGGAAATTTTTTATTCAAATTCACTAACATATCAGAATTTTTTTTAATATCAGTCATCATCTGGGGGGTAAAGAAAACTGCTAAAGCATCTGATATAGAAAGCATTAATTCAGAAGCCTTTTTATAATCTTTAGCTAAAGCATCACCTAAAATATCTAATGGATTTTGAACATTAACATTTTTATTAAAATATTTTTTTATCTTTTGTTTTATTTTATTATTAATTTTAGCCAGTTTAATATCCTTTTTATCTGCCCAATCAGCTGCCATAACCCCAACTGCTCCCCCATTAGTTACAACACCAAGCTTTCCTTTAAATAAGGGCTGTAAAGACAAGGCACGGGCAGAAATAAATAAGTCATCAACACTTTTGACTTCAAAAATCCCTGCTTTTTTAAAACCAGCCGAATAAATTTGAGATTTACCAGCCAAAGAGCCAGTATGGGAATTAGCTGCTTTTGAGCCTGACCTTGTTTGCCCTCCTTTTAAAACTACAATAGGAGTTTTAATTTTTTGAGCTTTTTTTATAAATTTTCTACCATTTTTTAAGCTTTCTAAATAAATAGCAATCGATTTTGTTTTTTTATCTCCATCAAGAAAATCTAAAAAATCGCAAAGGTTTAAATCAGCCCCATTACCATAAGAAACCAGATGAGAAAAACCATAATCTTTTAAAAAAGATTGATCTATAACAGAATCAACTAAAGCTCCAGACTGAGACAAAAAAGCAATAGATCCTTTTTCGGGTGTATCAGGAGCAAAAGAACCATTAAAAACGCCTGGGGTTATAACACCTAAGCTATTTGGTCCTATAAAGTCTATATCTGATTTTGCTAAAATTTCTGATAATTTATTTTGTCTTTTATTATTACCAACCTCTTTAAAACCAGCTGAAATAATAATTACCCCGCCTACTCCTTTCTTAATAATATCTTTAACTATATCTATAACAATCTGAGCTGGAACAGCTATAATAGCAAGATCAACCTTATCTTTAATGTCAGAAAATTTATTAAAACAATTTTTATTAAAAATTTTATCTTTGTTAGGATTAACAAAATATACTTTTTGGCTCCCCTTTAAAATATTCAATGATAAGGCTCTACCAACAGATTTTTTTCTATCTGTAGCTCCAATTAAGGCAACAGATTTTGGGTTAAAAAATTGTTTCATAATAAAAATTTAAAATCAACTGCTAAACATTTATCTTTACTAGCTATCACAGGATTAAAATCTATTTCTTTAATATAATTTTCTTTTAAAGCTAAATTTGAAAGATTAACTAAAACCTGGGCTAGTTTTTTAATATCTACCTTTTCTTTGCCCCTATAACCTTTTAAAATCTTTTTAGCTTTAATATTGTTAATCATATTCTGAGCTTCTGATAAATTCAAAGGAGCTATCCCCCAACTTACATCATTTAAAATTTCAACGAAAATACCGCCTACCCCAAAAAGAATAGCCGGTCCAAATGATTTATCTTTTTTCATTCCTAAGATTAACTCAATGCCTTGAAATTGCTTTTGAATTAAAATAAGGCTTTGACCCGATATTTTACTTTTTAACTTGCTAAACTCTTGCTTTAAAGTTTTATAAGAATTAATATTTAGTACTATTAAATCCTTTTCAGTTCTATGTAATAAATTAGGTGAAAAGACTTTTAAAACAACTGGAAATTTATAAGAATTTACAAAACTCTTTAAATCTTTTTCACTAGCTACACTTTTGGTAGCTGGAAAAGGAATATTATATTTATTTAAGAGTTTTTTACTTTTTTTAAAATTTAAAAGTTCCATTGAAAAAGTATTAAAACTTAATTGTATTAACAATAACTTTTAAACCAGGAATTTGCCACTTTTCTTTAAAAAATGCATTTATAAAGCCAAAAATAGATACTAAAATGCAAATAATCCAGCCTAAAGCCCCAATAATCCAACCCACAAAGGGAATAATCCAAATAAGAGTAAAAATAACTTCTAAAATAAAAAGACTAAGGCCTTGCTTAGCATGAAATCTAACATATTCATTTTTAGAACGAATTATAAACGGCAAAAAACAAAGAATTCCTAAATAAGAAGCAGCTGATAAAATCAAATTTAATACTTTTTTTATTTTTTTCATAATTGGAAAAGATTATTATTTAATAATGAACCTTTTTATAATTATAATACTATTAACTTAAAAAACAAGAATAATGGGTTTTTTACCGATCTTAGATAACAAATAGTCGCCAAAACGTTTTTTAATCTCTCGCCTTCCCTTTTTGTTCTTACCATGAGATTTTAATAATTTTTTGGCCTTTTTAGCAGCTTGTTTAATAATTGCATCCTCTACAAAAAGACCTAAGAATAAGATTTCTATTTTTTGAGATGATTTTTGATTAATAATACAAACACCAGATCTAGCTATTTCTAGTCTTTCTTTAATAATATTTCTTTTAAGGGTTTTAACTTTCCCACCAGAAACAATCAAAGGTGTTAAATTTTTCTTTTTAAGCAAGGTTACCTTGTTTTGACTCATTTGTATTGTTTCTCCATTGTTTAATAAAAAACACCTCTTTTTATCAATCCCTTGACTTTGAGCAATTTTAATATGTTCAGCCAACATACGATTACCACCTTCAATTGGAATAAAAAATTTAGGTCGAACTAAATCTATCATTTCTCTTAACTCTTCCCGGCAAGCATGGCCAGAACTATGAACTCCAGCCCCTAAAACCGGTTTGTAAATAATATCAGCTCCTTGATCAATTAAACAATCCATTACTTTTTGGATTAATAATTCATTACCTGGAATAGCAGAAGAAGAAAAAACAATGGTATCATTAGGCTTAACACTAATTTTTTCATGTTCTTGTTTTGCAATTCTTGTCATGGTAGAATTTGGCTCACCTTGAGTACCGGATGCAATAATTAAAATATCTTGGTCAGAATAATTATGAATATCCTTTAGATTTATTAATAAGCCTTTTGGAATATCAAAATAATTTAATTTTTTAACCAGCTCAACAGTTTGAATAATAGAAAATCCAGCAATAGCAACCTTTCTTTTATGCTTTTTACAAATATCAAATACTTGATGAATACGACTAATTAAACTAGAAAAACTGGTAAAAATTACCCTGCCTTTAGCTTGAGAAACAATTGAATCAATAGTATTACCAACTTCTTTTTCTGGCAAGGTTTTGCCTGGCACTTCCGCATTAGTACTATCTGAAAGTAGGGCTAAAACATTTGAATCTCCTATTTTCTTTAAAAACTTTTTATCAACCGGAGGCTGGTCAGCTGGATCTTTATCAAATTTCCAATCTCCAGTATGAACTAGCTTACCTATTGGTGTTTTTATAACAAAACCTACACTTTCTGGAATATTGTGAACAACATGAAAAGGAGTAATAGTAAAGTTAGCTCCTAAACGAAATTTTTGCTTAGGAGAAATTTGAAAGAATTTAACCCCATAAATCTTTTTTTCTTGAAGGCGGTCCCTTAACATAGCTATTGTCAGTTCCGTAGCATATACAGGAGGTTTGCCAATTTTTTTCCAAAGATACGGCACTCCCCCAATATGATCTAGGTGGCCATGGGTAATAAGTAAAGCTTTAATCTTTTTTTTATTTTTTTGTAAATAATCAATTGATGGCAAAAGCCATTTAACACCAGGCAATTCAAAAGAAGGAAAACCAACTCCTAAATCTATTACTATAATATCCTTACTATATTCTATAGCTATACAATTTTTACCAACCTCTTCTAAACCACCTAAAGGGATTATTTTAATCTTTTTACTCATATTAAATTATATTAATTATTTTCTAATCATAAATTGACCAAATTCTTTTTCTGGATCTTTCCACTTTGAATCTACCTGGTCCACTCTCGCCATTTCTGGTCCTTCCTTACACCAATTAATAAACTTTTTTAAAGCTTCTTTTTTACCTTGGGCTAAGACTAAAACGCTACCATCATTTTTGTTTTTAACAAAGCCGACTAAACCAAGTTCAGTTGCTTTTTTCCTTGTATAATAACGAAAAGATACCCCCTGAACCCTGCCTGTAATTTTTAAAACTATTTCCTTCATAAAATAAAAACTAATTTATTTTTTATAAAGCGTAAATAAGGTTATTTCAGGAACAGCATTAAATCTAATAGGAAAAGTGCTGGTAGCAATCCCGATATTTACATAAACAGGTAAAGAATTAATTTTATACATTCCAGAAACATATTTACCCTTATACTTATTAGGTATCCAAAATGGTCTTATGCCAGGAATTTTTACTTGACCACCATGAGTATGACCAGTTAAAACTACATCTACTTTATTAGGTTTTACTTTTTCAGCTATTTCTAAACAATGAGACAATAAAATATTAACTTGATCAGTCTTTATCCCATTTAAAGCTTTTTTTATATTATCGTGGCCTGTAGTTGGGTCATCCACTCCTATTATATTAACATATTCACCATTTTTTTCAATTTTTGTGCTTTCATTGATTAACACATGAATACCTAAACTTTTTAAACTTTGAATTAATTCAACATTGTTTATAAATTTATTTAAATGAGCATGATTGCCAAGTACAACAAAAATATGATCAGCTTGAAAAAACTCTAACATCTTTTTAAAAAAATCTTTACAAGGTTGAATGCTTTTACTAGAGCTATCTAAAATATCTCCAGTAACAACAATATAATTAGGATTTATTTTTTTTATCTTTTTTAAAACTCTTATTTTATGCTTATTTAAACGTTTTATATGAGTATCGCTAATTTGCAAGATTGTGTCTCCTTTAAAGCTTAAGGGTAGATTTTTAAGGTATAAAGGTATTTTTTTTATTTTAAATCGATTGGTTTCAATAAAAATAGAATAAATTAATAAACCTAGAATAATTAAAAAAAATATATATAGCATAAAGGAATGGCTAATTATTTATATTAAAGATTATAAAGACTTGAGAAATAAAAACAAGTTAAACTAAATAATTTTAATAAATTAAAATCCAAACAAAAATAATTGGCATTAATATGGCTTAGAAAATATCAGGCCTTATTATAATAATCACTATACTTTTTTGATAATTATAAATGGCAAAATGTACATTGGTATAAAATAAGAAAATCCTTTCCCCTCAAAAAAAAGAGAGGGATAAATTATATAAAATAATTAAGAGATATTTGGCTCTTTACCATAAAAAGGTAAAGCCATATGAAAACCTTTTTTTTCTTTTATCTTATCTACCCCTTGTTTTATAAGCCCTTTTTCATTTAAATTATCAGAGCTTGAAACACCAACAACTGGAATATCTTGACACCAGCCAATTGTATTACCAATAGATAAAACTTTTCGAATTGTGCTAAATGGGCCTGGTCCAGAAACAACTATAATACCAGAAATATCTTTTAAAGCAAGATTTTGACTAGACAATATATTATCAATACCTTTTAATATATTTGCTCCTTTGCGCCCTTTTTTATTTAAAAGGCTTTTTTCAATAACCTGACCATTCTTTTGTATTAAAGCAGATTTGGTTTTTTGCTCTAGTAAATTGTTTATAAATAAATACATATATTTACATAGTTTAATATTTTTATTATAATATTTAATATAAAACAATCAACTAACCTAAAATAAATAATATAAAAATATTATGCCAGTAATTAACTTTTCCAAAATTCATATTTCAGGTAAAAATGAAGATACTTATTCAAAAATTCATATTAGTACGCCTAAAAAAAAGTTCCAAAACTTGGGAAAACTAGCTTTAACCATTTATTTAGATCTTCCTCAAGAAAAAGATGCTAAAAAGAAAATCAAAGATAAAATACAAGATTTTATTAATTTAGCAATTAATAATTTTTATAGCAAAAAAAAGCAAACTAAAAATCCAGAAAAAGTTTTTGAAAAAATATTACAAGAATTAAATAACTGGCTTCAATCAGAGAAAAAATTCCTTGAAAAGGTTCCTAATATTAACATTACTATTATAAATACTAGAGACAATAATACTTTTATTAGTCAAATAGGAGATATTGGTGTTTATTTCCAATCCGATAATAATTTGACTGAGATTTCTCAAAAAAATAATAAAATGAAATTCTCTGATATAGTCAGCGGATCTTTGGAGAAAAAAAATCATTTATTGATAACCTCAAAAAATATATTTGATTATTTTTCTCCAAAAAAAATTAGTCAGCTGATTCAAAAAAATCCAGAAAAAGCTATAAAAAAAATAAAAGAATTAATGCCCGAATCAGCTAAAAACGAAACGTTTATTGGCACTATTTTAGAACATAAAAATATAAATACCGCTTCTAATAAAGATAAGAATGGCAAAAGTGAGAATAAAAAAGAAAGCGAACAAGAGAAAAAGAAGAAAAAAGAAGATAAAAAAAACATTGATAAAGATGAAAATGAAGAAAAAGAGAATAA
>CAZBSA010000030.1:0-7496 GCA_964494785.1 uncultured Gammaproteobacteria bacterium
ACCTGGACCTGATGTTTTTTAGCATTACCATATCCAACCACAGCTTGTTTTATCTCTAGGGGGGTAAATTCAAAAATAGGAATTTTTTTGCTTTCAAGTGCTAAAACAGCTACCCCTCGTGCTTCTCCTACTTTCATTGCACTTTTGGCGTTTTTAGCAAAATAAAGCTTTTCAACTGAAGCTCTGTCAGGTTTATACTTTTTTATTATTTCTTTAATATTTTTATGAATTTCTAAAAGTCTTTTAGAGAAAATTTTATTTTTACTAGTTTTTACAGCTCCCCAACCCAGAGCTTTCATCTTTGTTTTACCTTGAGTTTTTATTACACCAAAACCAGTAATAGAAAGACCGGGGTCAATACCTAATATAATCATTTTTTTAAATTAGTAAAAACCCTGTCTACACCAGGGGTATTATTTAATTCATTTAATAAAGAATCTAATTTCTTTTTATCTTCTTGACTTACTTCCTTATAGTTTTTAGCAAACCAGGCCAGTTTAGCTTGATCAATTGAAATATCTAAATCATTAATAGCTTTCTTGACATCATTAAAAGCTTTAAGGCCAGTATAAATTTTTAAGCTATTATCTGATTCTTTTATATCTTCAACCCCAGCATCAATAATATTTAATTCAAACTCTTCTCGGTTTAATCCTTTTTTTTCTAACTCTTTATTTAAAACCTCAAAATAACCTTTTTTTTCAAACTTCCATAAAACAGAATTTTTTTCTCCTAAATTACCACCGTGTTTTGAAAATATTTTTCTTAAATTAGCTACAGTTCTATTTTTGTTATCAGTTGTTGCTTCAATAATAATGCCAATACCACCTGGACCAAAACCTTCATATATAACCTGCATATCTTTTTTGCCGCCTAGTTCACCCTTACCTCTTTTTATAGCTCGCTTTATAGTATCTTTTGGCATATTTTTTTCTTTAGCCTTATCAATAGCAAACCCTAGATCAGCATTTTTTTCAGGGTCATCACCTCCTTTTCTTACTGCATTTGCAATATTAGCGGAAAGCTTACTAAACATTTTGCTTCTTTTTGCATCCTTTTTATTTTTGGTGTGTTTAATATTGTGCCATTTTGAATGTCCAGACATAAAATATTTTAATTTAAACAATTTAAAATAAATTTCTTATTTATTATTATAAAAAATAAACTAGATATTGTCCATTACAAAATTTAATGATAAAATAACAATATAATAATATAAATATCTCAATCTATGTTATCTTTGAAAAATATAAAAAATATTAAAAAAATTGACAAATCCAATTTACATGAAGCTATTAAATCTTTCCCTGATCAAATTAGCCGAGCTATAGAAATCTTTAATAAATTTAAACTTACAAAAAAATATTATCAAAAATATCAAAACATTATAATTTGTGGCATGGGCAGCTCAGCAATTTCTGGAGATATTGTAAAAACTATGGTCCAGGATAAAATTTCTATTCCTATTTTTATCAATAGTAATTATTTTATACCTAATTGGGTTAATAAAAACACCTTATCTATTATAGTCAGTCATTCAGGTAATACTTTAGAAACTTTAAAAATGGCAAGGCAAACTCAAAAACAAAAAGCAAATTCAATAATAATAACAAGTAATGGAAAATTAAAAAAATTTGCTAAAAAGAATAAAATTCCTGTTTTAAGTTTTGAATTTCAACCTCCATCTCGAACAAATATTGGTTTTTCTATAACATTTATACATTCTATTTTAAAAAAACTAGAAATTCTCTCAGATACGCCTCTTAATTCCGGTTTAGCAAAATTAAAAAAAATTAATAAAATGTTTGAGCTTAATGTTAAAACTGATGAAAATGTAGCTAAACATTTAGCTTATTTTATATTTGACCACTTACCAGTTATAATATCAACTCCAAAATTAAAAGGCGTTGCTAAACATTTTAAAAATCAATTATCAGAAAATAGTAAAGCTTTTGCATTTAAAGAAACTGTACCTGAAACAATACATAATTTTATTGAAAGTAAAAATCCTTGGCGCTTAAAAGACGAAATAGTTTTCTTAATACTTGAAAATATTAAAAAAAGCACAGAAGTTAAAGCTACTATAAAGGAGTTCACTAATTACTTAGATCAAAAAAATATTAGATGGCAAAAAATACCTATTTTTGCTAGAGAGTATAAAAATAAAATCCTTAGCTTAATAACCTTAATAGATTGGACTAGTTTTTATTTAGCTATTTTAGAAAAAACTGATCCTGCTTCAATACAAGAAATTGAAAAAATCAAAGATAAAATTTATGAATCTTGTAAAAAAAATTAATTTAAAAAAAAGCCCTTTTCCAGAACTTTTAATATTTAGCATTGCTTTAATAGTATTTTTATATATTATCCAGCCTTATAACATAGCAGGGGCTGATTGTTTTTATCATGCTAAAATAGCTAAATTAATTGAAAAACAAGGGCTTATTAAAAACTTTCCTTGGACCCAATTTACTACTTACAAGAATTTATTTGTAGATCATCATTTTGGCTATCATTTAATACTTAGTCTATTTTTAAAAATACCAAGTCCTAAAACACTAGATTCAGCCAGTTTAGAATTAGAGCCAATTTTTAAAACAGAACTTGCTACTGCTTTTTTAGCTGCTTTTTTCTTTTTAGCTTTTTTTATATTTTTGAAAAAAATAAAAATTAGATTACCGTTTTTTTGGACGCTTTTACTGTTAACAATCTCAGGGTTTATTGGAAGACTTTCTTTAATTAGAGCCCCTGCTTTATCTCTTATAATAATGACCTTAGCCACTTTTGCTGTAATTAAGAAAAAACATTTTTTATTATTAGCAACTTCTTTTATCTATGTTTGGTTTTATGGGGCCTGGCCTTTACTTTTTATAATAATTTTTATTTATTTTATAGCAAAAGCCTTATTTAAAAAATCTTTAAAAGATCTTTTTGCTTTGTCTAATTTCAAGCTTTTGTTGTCAGTTGTTTTAGGTTTAGGACTTGGCCTTGTAATTAACCCTTATTTCCCCAAAACTTTTCCTTTTTACTTTTTTCAAACTATTCAAATTGCAATTTTAGGAACTTCAAAAGTAGCTATAGGCAATGAATGGTATTCACCTGATTTTTTACAATTTTTAATATATAATTTACCAGTTTTATTATTGTGGTTTGTTTCTATAACTTGGTTTTTTATTAAAAAAAATAAACAAAAAACTCTTCAATGGTTTTTGCTTTTAACTTCAGGATTTTTCTTTTTATACACTTTAAAGAGTATTCGTAATATAGATTATTTTATACCTTTTGCAATTATATTTTCAGGTCTAATGTTTAATCAAATAATAAAAGGGTTTAATTGGCAAAAAATTAAAATAGATTTATCAAAATTATTCCAAACTAGCCAAAAACAAGTTTATGCTATATCTACTATCTTAATATCTTGTATTTTAATATTTTTTATTGGTTTTTTTATTAATTCAGGTATAATAAGCTCTAAAAAGAATCACCAAGAATCTCAGCCTTTAAATCATTTACAAGCACCTTTAAATTGGTTAGAAAAAAATTCTCAAAAAGGAGATATAGTATATCATCAAAGCTGGGATATGTTTCCAAGACTCTTTTATTTTAACCATAAAAACTATTACATTAATGGCTTAGATCAAAACTTTTTTTATGCTTATGACAAAGAAAAATATAAGGTATGGGAAAAAATAATAAAAAGAAAAATTAACCCTTTAAACTTAAATAGTGTTTTAAAAAAAGAATTTAAAGCAAAATACGTTTTATCTGATAAAAATAATGAAAAATTTCACAATTTATTAGAGAAATCTAATTTAGAGAAAATATATAATTCGCCTCAAGCTAGTATATATAAAACTAAATAAAACTCATTTTTATAAAAAAACAAAGCCCCCTCATAAATATATGAGAGGACTTTTATTTTAAGAAATTTTAGTTTACATTATTCCTCCACCTTCTGGGTGGGCAGGTGGAATATTGTGTACTGGATCAACAGTTCGCAATAAGTGGGTTATTACAAAATCAATAACCACCCATGCTAAAACTACAATTAAAAGACCAATAACTGCATTCTTCAAAGTATTTTTAGCTTTTTTAACTTTTTCTTCGTTGCCCCCAGCTGTCATCCAAGTAAATCCGGAATAAATGAAAAGCAGTAATAATATAAAGCCAGATGCGCCTAATATTGCTTTAATAATTTTTGTTATTATACTTGTTAACGATCCTACTGAATCCTGACCAGTATCCGATGCTACTTTTTCCATTTCAGACATTGGATCAGCTTGACCCAAAACTATTTGAGGCATTACAAACATAAGTATAACAATCAAAACAAAAGCAACTTGTCGGCCTCTTTTTATCATAACTTAAAATTATTATTTAGCTACTTGGGCTTTGCACAGCTACGAGTTGGTCTATGATAAAGCTGGTAGCAGCATAAGCAACTACAACAATAATAATACCAATTACAGCATTTTTCATAAGCTTTTTAGACTTTTCAATTTGCTCTTCATTACCTCCAGCCGTCATCCACATAAAACCACCGGCTATAAATATAACTAAGGCAATAAGCCCAATAAGACCGATTACAATCTTAATAATATTTCCAATAGTATCAACTAAAGTTACATCTTCTTGATATCCAATATTTTCTGCCACATCACTAAGATTTTCAGTCATATTCAAACCCTCCTGAGCTGATGCAACCATTGGAGTTACAACCATTGGAGCTAAAAATATAGCCACAAGTATAACCGCGCTTATAATATTTTTTACTTTTTTCATAAAAATAGATTAAAACTTTTATATTCCCCTTAAAGAGGCAACGACCTTGAAGTAATTATTAATAAAAATAAACTACTTATATTTTATATATTTTATTTTAGTATTATAAAAGATAATTGTCAAAGATTTTATCCACAACCTAAAATTAGTTAACTGGTGCTTCTATTAATACATTAAGAACAAATTGTAAAATAGCATAACTAAACGCAACAAGAGCTAAGCCTAAAACAGACCAAACTAAAGTTTTTTTACCTTTTTCAACCTGTTCTTTTTTACCAGCTGAGGTCATCCAAAGTATACCTCCGTAAATAAACATAACTAAAGCTAGCACCCCAACTAAACCCAAGATAGTTTCAATAATCTGAGCTGCTAGCGAAGATACATCTTTGCCACCTAAAGGTTGAGGTAAATCAACTCTTTCACTAGCTTGAGCTAAAACATTTAAGGGGTAAAAAACTGAAAACAATATAAAAATATATATTATCTTTTTCAAATAAGAATGCATAAAAAAATATATTTAAATTATTAAAATTAAAATATTTAATCAGATTGCTCCTCTTGAGTAGTAGTGACATCATCTTCTAAATATTTCGTTTCTACTCCAAGAGCAGTTGTCACCAATCTAATAATTAAATTAGCTGCAATTATAATAGCTAAACCAATTAAAGCATTTTTTAAAATATCTTTACCCTTTTTAATTCTGTTTTTGTCACCCCCTGAAGTTATCCACATCAAACCACCTATTACAAAAAATAAAAGAGCTGCTACGCCTAAATACTTAAAAATTAAATTAGCAAGGTTGGTGCCAATACTTATAAAATCATTTAATGTACAATCTCCACAACAGGCACAAACTGGATTAGAAATAATATTGCCTACCCTGCAATCATTTCTTGTATTTGTCCCTTGACACAAACAATTCCAGCTTTCCCCTTCAACATAATCACACCAACTTTTCCTACCATTTGATAAAGTTTGAACTACATCATGAGCCTGAGCCTTTAAAGGAAAAAAAACAAACAATAAAAATCCTATCATTAACATTAATAAAACCAATTTTTTCATATTAATAAGTTAAATTTATTTTATTAACCGCATACTTAATAGCTTCTCTAGCACTTTTAGCCCCAGTTATAACAGAATTTATCATATTATCAAAGGCTTCTTTAACTAATTTATAATTAGAACCTTGATACCAAGTTTTAGCAGTTAAAACCTGTTTAGCAAAAGGAGCTAAATCAAAATCTTCTAATTGCTCTTTTATTAAATCGCGATGAGCAGTAGGATGTTTGGCTTTTTCTAAAAAAGATTTTGCACTACCTTTTTGACTTGCATATAAAAGAAAAGCCCAGGCCTCACTTTTATAAGGGCTAGTTTTGGAAACAACTTCTATTGGATATTTGGCATAATTAATATTTTTTAAAGAATTACTAATTTGAGGTACCGAAGCTATACCAAAATTTAGCTTAGGAGCTTGTTTTTTTATTTTTGATAAATAATCTGAATATCCAAATAAAAATCCAAGCCTGCCTTCAATAAAAGTATCAAAAGCATTAGATAAATTACTATTCCAGCTATATCTAGATTGAGCTGGATTAGCAAAACTAGTATAGAAATTAAGAGCTTCTATACCAGGATAATAATCCGACCGGTTTGCTAAAGACTTATTAAAGCAAGCCCTATCTGAACCACAAATCATAGGAGATCCATTTTGCATCATTAAAAGAGACAAAATATCAGTAGAATATTCTATATTTTTAGCCGTACCTAAAGCTGTCCCACTTTGAATAAAATTACCATTTCTATCTTGTAAGGTTAAAAGTTTTACATCCTTTACAAATTCTTGCCAAGTGCTAGGAGGTTTAGGAATGTTATTACTATCTAATATATCTCTATTGTAATACATTACTAAGGTATCTAAAGATAAAGGTAAGCCATATATTTGATTTTCATTTTTTACAATAGCATTAAAAGCACTACTAACATATCTTTCTTTTAAATCGCGCAAACTAGGAGCTTTTATAGTTTGATTTACTATTTCAGTTGTTTTTTTTATAGTACCTTTTGTTATTTTTTTAGGTAAAACTAATTTAGAGTTTAAAGGAAGCGTATGAATTCTTTTTCTATGTTCTCCTAACCATGTGTTAGGAATAGAAAAAATATCTGGGCCTCTGTCTTCTGCCCAAGCTTCTAAAATCTCTTGAGAATAATTTTCTTTTTTGATTTTTCTATAAGTAATAGATATATGTGGATGTAGTTTTTGAAAACCATTAATAATATCACTAAAATCTCCTCTTCCGTCATCAATCCTCCAATAAATTAAATTCACTGAATCTAAATCTTTTTCTGTCATAGTACTTTTGCAGCCTAAGCCACTAGTAATTAAAAAAATACCTATTAAAACAATAAGGAATAATTTAATATTAAATAATTTTTTATACATATTTTTATTTATCAATAACTAATTTTATAAATCTTTTTTTTCCAACCCTTATTACATCTCCCCCCTTGGGTTTAAATTGAAAATGTTTATCTTTAATTTTTTCTTGATTAATTTTTACCGCCCCTTGATCAATTAAACGTCGGGCCTGAGTTTTACTATCTGTAAGATCAGCTTTTTTAATAATATCAACTAATTTGTGCTCTTTATCTTTTATTCTAAACTCTGAAATATTTTTTGGCAACTTGTTATCCCTAAAAACTCTATTAAATTC
>CAZBSA010000031.1:0-7286 GCA_964494785.1 uncultured Gammaproteobacteria bacterium
TCAAGATCCATTTTCCAATTTGCTATTGTAAAATTCATAAATTTTTAAATTTATATAAAGCTTATTACCCCTAAAGTAGCTAAAGTTACCACAATACCAGCAATAATAACTCCTATTGCAATAAGGTAAATACTTTTCCAATAAGGCGTGCCAAAGATATAAGATACAAGGGTTCCAGTCCAGGCTCCAGTAAAAGGCAAAGGTATTGCTACTATAAGTATTAATAAAAGATCCCCATAAATAGTATATTTTTTATAAAAACGCTTTCTAGTTCTTTTAAAAAGCCAATCAAATAATTTATAAAAAAACTTGCTTCTTTTCATTAAAAACCTAGCCCCTTTTTTCCAAAACCAAACTAAAAAAAAGACTGGCATCATATTTCCTAATACAGCTATAAAAAAAGCTAATAATGGTTTAAGATTATAAAGGCTTATACTAATTGGAATTGTTCCCCTTAGTTCATTGATTGGTGTCATTGATAAAAGGAATGTAATAATCTCTGAAGACATATTTTTATTTTAACACAAAATTAGTTTTCATATAAGCCAAGCTTTTAGTTTTATAAAGAATTTAATCAAGATTAGCTTTGTCTATTTGATTAGCACTCCACCAAACTAAAGATTTAGCTTCTTGAAATCTATCTTGGCTTGAATCAGCATTTAAAACTACTACTGCTAAATTTTTATTTTCAAAGCGACTCATCCCAACAAAACAATAGCCACTTTCATCCAAATAACCTGTTTTCCCGCCAGTAAAATTAATAAAAGTATTAAGTAACTTATCTGTACTTTCCACCTTAAAAGATAAAAGACTCCCATTTCTTGCATATGCATTAAAACTATATTCTTCTCTTTGTAAAGTCTTTTTTAAATAAGAATTTTCCATAGCTTCTTTAATAAGCAAAATTAAATCCTTTGCAGTAGAATAATTTTTAGGACTCAGGCCGGTTGGTTCAAAAAAGAAACTATTATTCATTCCCAGATCTTTTGCTTTTTCATTCATAAGATCAGCAAAATTTTTATTATCCGGCTTAGAGGTAATTCTTGATAAAACATTAACTAAATTATTTAAAGAGCCAATAAGCCCAGCATTAAAAATATCTCTTACTTTAACTTTATAACCAGGAGCAACTCTTAACTGTTTTGGCTGTAAACCGCTTTCTATAACATCTATGCTAGTATAAGGCGATTCTTTTTTAAATTCAGAATCTTTTTCCTTAATTTCAATTTTTTTCTCCCAATCTATATTATTATTATCTAAAAAAACTAATGCACTGACTAATTTGGTAATACTAGCAATTGGTAAAACTAAATGAGGATTTTTTTCATATAATACTTTTTCTGAATTAAGATCTAAAACTACAGCACTCTTAGCTGTTATTTTAGGGCCGTATGACACAGGAAATTCTTTTTCAGGGGTGTTAGTGGCATTTATTAAAAAACCAGCCCCATTTACAAAATAAGGAGAAACAATTAAAAGAATTGTAGCTATAACTTGAGAAATCATGAAATTAAGGCTTTTATTTTTTTAGCAAATTTATATAAAAAATACCAAAACTTATTAAAACAAATATCAAAAGTACCTGGATAAACTACTCTTTTTGAACCAAAACCCATTTTAAATCTAGTAAGACCAGGCCATTTATCTTTATCAATTCCCCAAAAATCATAATATTTTATTTCCTTTTCTTTTAAATCCTGAATAGCTTTGAAATGAAGCCGATGAGGAGCCATTACTTTACTATGTTCTCTTGAGGAAGCACCATGAAGATAATATCCAAAATCTCCAAAAGTACCAACAATATGAGCTGCTATTGGAGTTTTTTTAAAAAAAGCAAGATACAAGTTTATATTCTCCAGCTTTAAAAGCTTTTTATAATATTTGTCTAAATGAGGTTGAAAACCTTCTCTTTTTGTAGTTATGTGAAGCAATTTTAAAAATATCTTAATATCTTTGAAATTATCTGATTTTTTAGTTTTTACTCCTTTTCTTTTAGCCAATCTGATATTATATCTTGTTTTAGAATGCATATTAGATAAAATTTTATCTATATCAGGACGAATATCTAAAATTGCAGTTTTTTCAGGTTGAATACAAGATGTTTTGAAAATCTTATATTCATTAGAATCTGGCTTAAAGTCTTCTGGTTCTACTTTAAAAAAGATTGGATTATTAACCTGGAACTTTTCTTTAATTTTTGAAATAAATTCAAAAAATAAATCATTTTTTTCCTTTTTACCCAAGTTTTTTTTAAAAACTGGCCCTTTTGGGGTATAAAGATAATTTTGATTAAGAATTAAATCTTTTTTAACAATTAAAGCAGTTAATAAAATATTATTATCTTTTTTTAAAGCAACTGGAGTTACTTTTAAACCAAGCGACTCTTTAAATTCTTTCCATTGCCAAGACTCTAAAAGATTTGCTTTGTTTTTTTTTATAAAGTTTTGCCAAGTTTTTTTATTTTGAATAATTTCTAAATTCATAAAAAAATAACTTTATTGGGTATTATAACAATTATATATTTAATTATAATATAATAGAATTTATAAAAACTTTTAATTATTGTTTAAATATTTAAACCTGAACAACTTATCCTTCCAATCTTTAGCATAATCTACCCCTATCCTTTTTAAAGCCTTGATTTTTTTAAAAGCAACCTTTATCCCCCTGTCTTCAAGCCAAAGGCCAGTTGACTTTTTTGCTGGTTTATTATTAAAGCTTTTATCAACCCCTAAGTGATTAGTTATTTTACCAGGCCCAGAAATTCTATAACTACCTCTAATTAAAATAGCAGCAGGAAAACCCTTTTCACGAGTGACAATATTTAACATATAATACATACCATATATCAAATATATATACCAAATTCCAGCTTTTCCAAACATTGGGCGAGTTCTTTTAGTTTTACCACAAGAGGCATGAGATGCAAGATCATTTTTGCCAGCATAAATTTCCACCTCTGTTATAATAAGAGCTTTTTCATCCTTTACCAGCCATTTTCCAATTAAATCTTTAGCAACTTTTTTAGTGTTACGATTAAAAAAATCTTGTTTTAAAATTTTCTTATTAGGAAAATCATATCCTTCAGTATATAAAAGATGTGCTTTTTTTAGCACACCCTGATTATATTGGCCAAGCGTTTTATCAGATTTTATAACACGGTGGCAAGGAATATTAGAATTTGTGTTATCAGCCAAAATATTACCCACAGCTTGATATGCTTTTTTTCTACCAGCTTTTTTAGCTACTTTTTTATAGGTTAAAACTTTGCCTGGCGGAATATTTTTAACCACCTTTTTCACATTATTTTTAAAGCTCATACCATTAATTATTTTTTCTGATAAAAGCCAATAAGCTGGGCTTTTTTTAAAACTTTTCCCTGCATTGCGTTTTCTAAATCTTTTTTACTAGCCCCCTGTTTTAAAATAAGTTTACTATCTAGGGCATATAACTTAAATCTATAACAATGCTTACCTGATGGAGGACAGGGTCCGCCATATTCTAATTTCCCAAAATCATTTTTACCTTGCAGGGCTTGCTGGGGATTAAAGCCTTGTTCTAATTTTGTCTTATCAGCCGGAATATTCCATAAAATCCAATGAACAAAAGTTTGACCAGGAGCATCTGGGTCATCAACTATTAAAGCAAGGGAATTAGCCTTGTCAGGAATGTTTTTAAAGTTCAAAGCCGGACTTATATCTTGACCTTGGCAAGTGAACTGAGTTGGAATATTTTCTTGATTTTTAAATGCACTACTTTTAATTTCCATTATTTTTTAATTAACTTTTTAATAAAATTAATCAAAACAATACTTTATTTTTTTAAATGAATGGTTTGAGTAGGATATGCAAAAGAAGTATTTAAAGACTTAACCTTTTTTCTTAGTGCCAACAAAATCTTTTCATGAACACTACGATAAACATTGTATTCTGGAGATTCAACATAATATACTACTTCAAAATCTAAACTAGAATCATTAAATTCTACAAAGTGAACTCTATCTAATCTAGCTTTATTAGTATTTTCAATAATTTTTGATACTATATTTGTTATTTTTTTTAATGTTTCTTGAGAAGTGCCATATTCTAAACCAAACTTAAAGCTAATTCTTCTTTCTTCCATTTTTTTAAAGTTTTGTAACCTTGATGAAGTTAAATCTTTATTAGCAATAACTACTTGCTCGCCTTGTAAAGATTTAATACGGGTTGTTTTAATACCAATTTTTTCTACTACACCATTGTATTTACCAATTACAATATAATCACCAACCTCAAAAGGTTTGTCAAAATAAATAGCAAAAGAAGAAAAAAGATCTCCTAAAATATTTTGAATAGCCAAGGCTGCTGCTATTCCACCAATCCCTAAGCCAGCAACTAGTGAAGTTACATTAATCCCTAAATTAGAAAGAATAAAAATAATACCTAATACCCAAATTATTATTTTCATTAAATTAGCTAAAAAATTAAAAGGAGCTTTTTCATTTTTCTCTTTTAAATTTCTTTTCTTAATAAAATAATTAACAATAATCTGGCTAGCTAAAACCAATTGATAGGTTATTAAAAATATTAAAACAGTATCTATTATACCTTTTACAAAAGGAGAAGTGTTTAAAAAACTTGCTCCTAAGAAAAACCCAAGATAAATTAAAAAATAACTTTTCAAGGATGCAATAATATCTATAACTAAATTATCTATATTATTTTTTGTTTTTTGAGATAATTTTTTTAATTTATTTAAAACAATTTTTTGAAAGACTTTTAAAAGAATAAAAACCAATAAAACCAACAAAATAAGCTCTAAATAAGAAAAAACTGTATTATTTAAGAATTTTTCCTGCCAAATACCAACTGGTTGAAATAATTTTTGTAAAAACATAAAAAGTTAAATTTAAATTTTTCTTTTATTTTTTAAAGACTCTTTAAGTGTTAAATCATCTGCATAAGATATTTCTCCGCCTGAAGGAATACCTTTGGCAATTTTATATATTTTTATTTTATCTTTAAGATTTTTATTATTATAAATTAAATCTTTAATAAAAAGCATTGTTGATTCGCCCTGAATAGTTGAATCAAGAGCAAAAATCACCTCTAACTTACCCTTTTTATTTGTAAGACGCTTGATCAATCCACTAATATTTAAATCGCCTTTTTTAATATTTTTAGTGGTGTTTATAAGACCACCTAAAACATGGTAAAGTCCATTATATTCATGAATATTTTCAAAGACATTAATTTCTTGAGGTTTAGCTAAAATTAAAATTTGATTTTGGTTCCTGCTAGAATCAGAACAAATACTACAAATTTTATTATTAGAAAAATTTCCACATTTTTTACAAAACTGAATATTTTTAAGGTCTAAGATATTTTGGGCTAATTTTTTACTAAATTTATCTTTTTTTAATAAAAATAAAACAAAACGCTCAGCTGTTTTAGGTCCAATACCAGGTAGCTGACTTAAACTATTAATTAAATTTTTAACCTCTGTTGGAAAAGTAGACATAAATTTTTAAAAAGGCGTATCTTCCCCTTTATTATCTTTTTCATGTTTTTTATCTAAATCTCTAAAACTAGCAATATCTTCATTAAAATAAAGTAAATATCTTACCCCAGCTGGCCCATGTCTGTGTTTCCCAATATGTACTTCGGCAATATTTTTTTCTTCTGGAGGACATTTTTTAATCCCCTTATCTCTTGATTTCCTATAAATAAACATTACTACATCAGCATCTTGTTCTAAAGATCCAGAAGCTCTTAAATCAGACAATTTAGGAATTGCAGGCGTTCTCATTTCTGGAGAACGAGAAAGCTGAGAAAGGGCTAAAACAGGAATATTTAATTCTCTAGCCACTGCTTTTAAGCCACGAGAAATTTCTGATACTTCTTCAACTCGGCCCCCATTCCCAGCATTACCAGAGCTCATAAGCTGAAGATAATCAATTACTAAAAGCCCTAAGCCGTGTTCACTTTGAAGTCTTCTAGCTTTAGTTTTTAATTCAATTAAATTAAGCATTGGGGAATCATCAATATAAATAGGGGCTTTTGATAAATTATCAAAAGATTTACCTATTTTCCCAAAATCATCACTACCATTACCATGAGACATATTACCAGTTCTCATTTTCCAAAGATTTACTCCAGAATCAGCACAAATCATTCGATCAGTAACTTGCTCTTTTGACATTTCTAAGCTAAAAATCCCTACTGGTACATTTTCATTAACTGCAGCGTGGCGAGCCATATCCAAAGCTAGGGCTGATTTACCAATTGAGGGGCGAGCTGCTAAAAGGACAAGTTCAGAAGGCTGTAGACCAGCTAAATTATCATCTAATTCTTTAAAGCCTGTTGGAATGCCTCTTAATTTTTCTTCTCCATTATCTAACTTATCCATTCTTTCAAATGCCTTATCAAGAGTTTTTTTAATACAAACAAAATTTTGTTTTAAAAATTTTTTAGAAACAGAAAATAATTTCTCTTCTGCTTTATCTAAAATACTTGTTGTTCCGTCTTCTCCTTTGTTATAAGCCATTTGAATAATTTCCGTAGAAGAAGATATCAGCTTTCTTAAAGTAGACTTTTTTCTTACAATTTCAGCATAAGACTTAACATGACTTGAAGTGGGAACGCTATTAGAAAGGCTTGCTAAATAACTTCTGCCCCCAATATCATCCAGCGCTTTAGATTCTTCTAATGTATTAGCTACGCTTAAAATATCAATGGGTTCGCCATTTTTCCATAATTGAAGCATAGCCTGATAAATTTTTTGATGCTTTTTTTTATAAAAATCTTCTGGTTCTAAAATATCAGCTACTGTTACAACAGCATCTTTATCAATTAAAAGAGATCCAAGCAAAGCTTGTTCTGCTTCTATATTTTGAGGTGGTAATTTTTCATCTATTGAATTTGTTTTTGCCATAAACACTTTACATAATCTTTTTTTTAATATATACTAAATTTAAGAAAATAGCAAACTGATATAAAACACATATTCTTAACAATTTTTAAACATATTTTTATGCCTCAAACAAACGTTCAAGGATATACTGTCCATTATGACAATGATGCAGAAAAAGGCGTTTATCACCTTGAGCACGTTTTAAGCACTAATGAGACAGAATCAATGTTTCAAAATGCTAGATTATCACATAAGATTAAATTTGAGGATAGAATAGGAAGAAATTATACCCTTAAACACAAACCTTTTGGAGACTATACTGTTGTAAAAAGATAAATACTTATGGGTCGCTAGCTCAATTGGTAGAGCATCAGCCTTTTAAGCTGAGGGTTCCG
>CAZBSA010000032.1:0-7127 GCA_964494785.1 uncultured Gammaproteobacteria bacterium
TATATTTTGTAGTACATCAATAGATGCACTTGATTGTTTTAATAAAAGTTGAATTGATGAATTTGTTAGAATTGGTTTTCAGTATGGACTTCAAACAAAATCTTCTACATCTTGAGTAATTGTTGTTACCCCTAAATAATATTTTCTACAACGTTTTACTAAAGCAAAAACAAATTTAGCGCTATCTTCGTTTTGCATAAGCCACCAGGCCTCATCTATAAAAAGAAGTCTTTTTTTCATTTCCGACCTAACAACATTCCAAATATAATTAACAATAGTATATATAGCTAAAGGCCTTAATTCATCTTCTAGGTCCCTTACTGAAAAAGTAACTAATTGATTATCCATAGCTACATTAGTAGGATGATTTAAAAACCCAGAAAAAGTACCTTCAGTATATTTTTTAAGCCTTTGGGCTAAATCTGAACCACCTTCCATTCCTTCTAAAATTTCCTGCAAATCACCTAAAACAGGTACTTCAACATTTTCTAAGTCTGAGCCAGGCACTATATCTTTTTTGGCATAAGTTTCTAAAAGAGCTCTATCTAAAAGCGAGTCTTCTTTTGGGGTAAAACCTTTTTTACCAGATTGCATTGGTGTCCCTATCATTAACCTTAAAAGTCCTTTCACTGAAATAACAGCCGAACGAATTATGTCACCACTTTGCTTCCCTTTGACTGAACGAGGTAAATCAAAAGGATTTAGTTTTGCTTTAGAAGAGAGTGATATATTTACATAAGTTCCCCCAACTGCATCTGATAAATATTTATATTCTTTTTCTGGATCAATAACTATTATATCAGTCCCCATCATCAAGCTTCTTAAAATTTCTAACTTAGTAAAATAACTTTTTCCAGCCCCACTTGTAGCAAAAACTACAAAATTAGCATTTGGCATTGAAAACCTATCAAATAAAACTAGACTATTATTATGACGATTAATGCCATATAATATACCATTGTTTGAAGTAAGGTCAGCTGACATAAAAGGGAAGCTTGAAGCACAAGGGGAAGAATTCATATTGGTTGAAACCCCTATTTCATCATTAGCTACAGGTAGAGTAGAATTAAAACCTTGTTCTGACTGATAAAGAGCTCGTCTAGTATAAACTAGTTTAGAAGAAAATAAATTTTCTATTTTCTCAGTATAATCATCTAACTTATCTTTACTATCAGCATAAATTGTAACATATAAAGAAAATTGAAAAAAATGTTCTGTTCCAGTAGTTAAACTACTTCTTAGATCTTCAATATCATGAAGGGCGGTTTCCTTTACAGGATCCCTAGGTAAACCCTTCTCTCTATCAGCTGAAATCTCAGCCTGCAAGGTTCCTACTCTTTTTTTAAGTTGCTTTAAAATATCTTCCGCTTCTACTGGATAAAAAAACATTGAAATATCTATATTTGTATCACTAAAATTTAAAATAGGAGAAAACCAACCTACATTTATATATCTTGGAAAAGTAGTAACAAAAATTGTTCTAACAAATTGCTCGCCAAGCTTTAAATGCGAAGGCTTAACTTTCATTGCTGAAGGAGCAATCAAATCCTTAATTGTTACTAACCCTTTGCGATAAATTTCAGCACTTTCAAGAATCTGTTTTTGATTTAAATCTTTTCCTTCTTTTTTAGAGCTAGTTTGTTTTTTAGCTTTTGCTTGTCTTTCAATTTCGTCTAAATTAAAAGCCATACTTTTAATTTTTAACTTTAAGTTTTTTTAAATTAACCAACCTTTGAGCCTGAGATTCTTCTGGGTTATAACTATTATAATAAAGCTCTATTAAGCTTTGAGTATCTAAGGGGACTGCTTTTAAGCCTACGCTAGAAACTAAAGAAGTAATTTTATCTACCCTTTTAAAAAGCTTTTTTCTATATTTTTCAAACCTTTTACTTTTTAATTTAATACTTCTACTAGCACTAAACAAATTAAATAAACGCGTAAAAAATCCCTCTTTTTTATCACCCATGGGATTATAAGGAACAACTATATAAAATCTTTTGTGCATTATACCTCCTAATTCTACTAATTCTTGAACATAATTTATATAATCATTTGTTTGATTGCGCAAAAGTTCATTAGATTGTTTTCTTTTTTTATTTTCCAGCCTAGTCAAATAAGGTGTAACATTAAAAGGTCTTGATTGTATTAAAATTTGAATAGGAAAGTCAATACTATTTAAAAATTGAATATAACCATTTATCACACCTTTTTGTTCTTCTTGTGATTTAAGGGCAAAGTTAATAGATGACACTAAAAGTACTGCCCTTAAAGTACCATTTTTTAAAACTACGCAATCATTTCTAATCTCTGAAATATCCAAGTGTTTTTGAGCTGAAGATAAATTGTTTTTTTTCTCAGACATAAAAACTTAATTATTCATTTTTATCTATAATATCACCTTCGTATTTCCCTCCTGTATTGACTACTAAAGCAATTTGGGATAAATGTGAGCTTGATAAAGGCTTTCTTACTTTTACTTCAGGTTCTTTTTCTTCGGGCTTTTCTTTTCTTCTCTCTTCTTTTATCTCTTCTAAATTCACCTTTTCTTTTTTCCAAACCCTTAAACTTGGCTTTTTCATACTCACAAACACATTTAAGAAAAACTCATGTACTGGCCTGCCCTGAACCTTTACAAAGGCTAGAGTACAGCCAAGCAAAAGAATTATAAAAGCCTCTATTAAAAAAAGTGTAAAATCAGCTAATTTAAAAGAAATAAATACAAAAAGTCCAGTAACAATTAAAATAATAAATTGTCTTGGTGTAATTGGGCCAATAATTTTAGGCTTTGTATCTATAAATTGAGGAACTATAAAACGCATATAATTTAAAATCTTAAATCTTCGTTTAAACTAAGAACTGCATTAAATTCTTGCTCTGTTAAAGTAGGCTTATTATTTTCTTTTCTTTTTTTTATAATTTTAGAGATTGATTTACCTTGATTAATAGATTCTTCTCCTATTTTTAAATATAATTTATAAATTTTTGATTCTTTCCAGGCTTGTATTGCTTTAGATTTTTTTTCTAAAGATTCTTCACCTAACAAATCAATTTTATCTTTAATGCTTTGAGTAGCTTGTTTAGGGCCACCCCATCTTCTAAAATCTTCTAAGGTTAAAATTCTTAGTTCATCTATAGGGCCATGTGATCTGGAAAAAATATTAACTTTAGATTTTTCCTTTTTAGATTTTTTTTGCTTTTCTGCTTTTTCTTTTTCTAAATCTTTTATGTTTTTTTGGTTTAGATTAATTGCTTGTTTAACTATTCTTTCTTGCTCGGTAATATCATCTGGAAATTCTTTTTTTTCTTTATTATCAGATTTCTGTAAATCTCTTTTAGGTTGAGTGTTTTTATTTTTTTGAAATATTCTATCCTCTTTAGCTTTTTTGTCTTTATACTTTATCTCTTCTTTCTGCCCTACATCTTTCTTTTTCCTTGCATCTTCTTTTTTATTTATATCTTCTTTTTTATCTTTTAAGTCTTGATGCGGTGTTTTTTCTATTTTTTTAGAGCTAGTTTTTTTCTGTTTAGATTCGGCTTTTTTAGATAAAATATTTTTTTCTTGAGACAGCTCAAATATTTTATCAATAACATCATCATCTAAACCCAATCCTCCTATATTCTGTCCTCTTTTTAAAAGAATTCTTGTTTCAACTTTACTTTGTACCCCTTTTAAATAAAGAGTTAAAATATCTTCAAATCTTTGACGCATTTTTTCTGTATCAAACTTTAATCCCTGGATTTCAATAATTTTATCAACTATTTTATCTAGTTTTTTTTCTTCTTTGGGTTTATATTCTTCTTGCTTTTTTTTGTTAAGCTTGCCGCCAATTTTTTTATATACTTCTCGAATATCTTGTTTAAAAAACTCTTGTAAGGGTAATAATCTGTCTTGGATAATTCTTAAAGCTAGCTTTTTTTTATTATTTTCTGAAATATCTATATTTTTTAAAAAATCTAATATTTTATAGGGAGTAATTTGTTTTAAAATTACTTTTCTTAGGCCGGCAAAGAAAATACTTTTTTGTTTTTCTGATAAATTAAAATCTTTAACAATCTTTTTGTTTTTCTCAACTGTTTTTTTATCTAAAACTTGATCTTTTACCCAATCCGGCAGGTCTTGAAAGCTTTGTATTTTTTTCTCTGCCATATATTTTAAAATTTAATAATTTATAAAAAGAATCAAATTTATTATTTAAGGTGTTACTATGCCTCCACCAGGCCCACCCCACTCATCTATCCATTCTTTTGTCCATTCATTATCTCTTTCAAAATCTGTAATTAAGCCATTATCATACCTGGCTTTTTCAATTTTTTTAGCTAAAGCATTATTTTCTTTTGCTATTTTTACTACCTGAGGGGCGTTAAGTTTTTCCCCAATAATTCTTAAAATATCGGGATTGGTCATATCAGCAGCTTTATTATTACCTATGTCTTCAGTTTTAATATCACCATTTTCTATTAAAAGCTTTAACTCATCTTTTACACTATCTGTGGCACCTTCATATGCGCCAGAAATATCCTTTTTAACTTTAGTATATATCAGGCGAGCATTTTTAGCTGTCTCACTAGTATCACCACTTGCATTAAAACCATTGATAAGGTCTTCTTTTAATGTGGTTAAGAATTGATCTTTAACTTCTTTTGATAATCCCTTAACATCTTCACTATTAGAATTTTCTAATATGGTAGAAATCGTAGCTTGATCTTCCATGGCTTTTTTAGAAGTATTTGATAAAATTGTTTTTTTATGTCGTTTAACAAATTCATTCTTTTTTTCTTCTATTTCATCTTCGGGTAAGTCAAGCTCATCAAAACTTTTTAAGACCTTGTCAGTTCTACCAGTAGCTTTAACAAAAGTTTGGCGCTTTTTTTCAGAGTCTAAATTAGCAACTTCAATATCTTCTGACATGGTATTAAGTCTTTTTTCTCCTTTTGTTGTTCTAGACATTTTTTGACCAAATTTTTCAAATGTACCTTTATCTAATTGGTTTAACAAAACATTAATAGCTGCTTCACCATTTTCTCCTTCAATATCTTGTAATGTGTTAAAGTCATCATCTCCCAACCCTTCTATAAATTTAGCTGCATTCAAATCTCCAGATTTTATATCTTTTATTATCTTTTTTAAATCACCTATGCCATTCTTAAAACCATTATAAACTCCTTCTTTCAAAATGTTTGAATCCATGTTTTTCTTAGCATATTTACGAAACTCCCGCCTAAGTTCTAGAAGGGATGATAAAGATTTATCTGCATTTTGAAATGTATTTATATCATTAATTTTACCTCTTTCAGCAAGCATTATTGAGGCGGCTTGATTTTGAGTTTTAGACCCTCTGTCCTGAAGAATTTTTAATTCGTCTTCACTGGCTCCTCGGTCTTTTAATCTATTTATTACTTTTTTAATTTTTTCTGTTTGAGCTGCAGAAATAGCTTGTCTATCTGAAAGACCGCCTCCTCCTTTATAGACTTCTGTAAAATGAGAACTAACACTATCTAAAATAGCTGAACCACCTACACCTTTTAAAGCATCTTTGCGCTCATCTTCGTTACTATATTCATCACTAGATCTAATTTCTTGTCTTTTCCTAATTCTTGCATTTCTTTTTTCTGCAAATTCTGCTAATTTATCCTGCGCATTAGCTTTGAGTTTTTGTATATTTTTAACTGGCGCTGCCATTGTTTCGGTAACTTTTCCAGCAGCTTTACCAAATTTCCCTCCTCCTCTTTGCCATTTTCTGCCTAAGTTCTTTAAACCAGTTTTTGCTAACCTCCCTGGCATTTTAATAGCAGCGCCTGCAGCATCTTGAGCCGTCCCTTTAGCCACTCTCCCAACCTTTTTAGCTCTTTCTTTTACTCCTTTAAGAGGCCCTTTCTTGCCCTTAGCATAGGCTGTAATATTAGATCTTGCTTTTCTAGCTAAATTAGATCCAGCTACACCAAGATTTTCAGCAACCATTAAAGAACCCACCAACATACCAATACCTAACATAAAATTTAACAAATATTGAGGCGAAGCTGCTTCAGAAATTTGTTGGCCTGCTTCTCCTTGTCCTTGAGATTGATAAGTGCCTTGTTCAATATTAGTACCTTGGGCTAAGTCTCCCTCTTGAACTACAGCAAATGAAAGCCATAAACAAAAAGCAAGAGCTGGCCCAACAATAATTTGTTTTGTAAAATTATCCCACCATGTTCTACCATACCCTTTAGTGCTGGGGAATACACTTGCTACAAACGCAAAAGGTGAAAGAACAACCAAAAACCAGATCCAAATAATCCTTAAAATTAAAATCATAACTATTACCGCCAAAACCACCACTGAAACAACAGCCATAATTAAAGCTAAAAGAGTTGCCCCAACTATTTCTCCTGCCCCAATATTTTCCGCAATATCAGAAGTATTTTTTAAATCTAAAAGGCCTTGCAGCCCCATCATTTCGATTAAATTACCTGCAGCTACTTCTTTAAAAGCACTTACAAAGGTAAGCATTAGAATTTGAGATATGTCTATGAAAATACCACAAATTAATTTTGAAAAATTAACTAAAACGGCTGCTATTAAAAGGCTAAGTAAAATTCTTTTATAATGATATTTTTGTATTCCTAAAACCGTAGAAAAAGCTATTATTAAAACTCCAATAACAAAGAACATATTTAAAACATCCCTTATTATAATCCAGCCCTTGGATACAGCGGCTGACCCTATGAAATTATTATATTGAGCAATGCTTACAAATACCTTAATTAAAAGACTTATCAGCCACCCTACTAAAAAATTGACTACACTCAACACTGCACTTGAAATGATTTTAGCTACTGATTCAAAAAAACCAGCAAAACTAATATGAGGTATAAGAAAGATTAAAGCTATTAAGCCAACAAATAAAAATATTCTTTTTTTATTAGCAAAAATTTTCATTAATTATAACTTTAAAAAATTAAATAATATACAATCATCCAAAATTTATGGTACTACTTTAATAATACCGCCAAATTGACCACTGCCTGTCTGACCAAAATTATCAGTTATAGTAACTTTTGGCTTAAAACAACAAGCATTAGAACAACCATGTGCTTCCCAGCCTACACTATTTTCACCATCACAAAAATAATATCTTTGAAATTTA
>CAZBSA010000033.1:0-7027 GCA_964494785.1 uncultured Gammaproteobacteria bacterium
TGTTTTAACAATAAGTTTTTTGCTTTTTTGTAAGAGTATTTTTTTTAGTTTTTGAAATTGGCATTCATTTGGTATTTTAATTTCTAATTGGTTTAATATTGGGCCGTGATCTAACCTTTCATCCATTTTGATTATAGTAACGCCAGTTTTAGTTTCATCATTTTTAATAGCTGCTCTAATAGGGCAGGCACCTCTATATTTAGGGAGTAGGGAAGGATGAATGTTCAGGCTGGCTTTTTTAGGGATGTTTAAAATAGATTTAGGTATAATAAGTCCATATGAAGCAACTACTATATAATCTGGCCTTATTTTTTTTGTTTGGTTTATAATTTTATTATTATTTTTTAAAGATTTTGGTTGTAATACTTTAATATTATTTTTAAGGGCTACTTTTTTAGTAACCGGAATTATTTTATTACCTTTTCTATCTTTTTTATCAGGAGCAGTTATAACTAATTGAATAGAAAAGTGTTTTATTAGTTCTTTTAAAATATTAGCCCCAAATTTTGGGGTACTAAAAAAAATAATTTTTATATTTTTTAAATTTGTCATTTTAAAATAGGTTTTAAATTTAATAGTTAATCTTGTACTTTCCACTCAATATCATTTTCATCACCGGCAAATTCTCTCCAATCCCCATCTTCATCAATAACATACCATTTTTTTTCTTGTTTTTTCCATATCATTGGATTGCCTTGATAATATGCTTTTTTTACCTTTTTTTTAGGTTTAAGTTGATCTAATTCAGGCCATTTTTTAAATATCGTTTCAATTGCATAATCTAGATCTCTTGATTTAGCCCATTTAGAAATTTTTGTAATTGCCTCTTTTGCTTTTTTAACAGATCCAGCTAATTCTAAAAGTTGTTTTGCAGGTTTAGTAAAACGGGAATATATAATCTTTTTCTTTTTAGCATTCTTTTTAATTTCATCTAAAGTGTAGCCTTTAGTATAAAAATAATGATTTACAATTTGTTGTATATCTGTTTCTTTTTTTGATTTATTTTTCTTTTTCTTATTTTTAGCCATAATCTATATTTATTTATCTAGCTTAAAGATTTCTCCTTTAGGGTGTAAATTTAAAAGGTCTTGAGATACCGTTAAAATATAATTCCAATTATAGCCTAATTCATTAAAAGTTTGACTAGAATAAATAGGCCTTATTTTCCCTTTAGAAACTAAATATACTGTATTTTTATCCTTAGTTTTTAAAAGTGTTCCGTCTCTAAACTTAATTGGATCACCAGTTGTAAACTTATCTAGTTCTTTTTGTGGTACTTTAATGATACCGTTATATGGATATCTATTGTTAAGAATTTTAGCATCTACAATTGGATGTTTTTTATTTTCTTTAACATAAAAAACTGCATTATTATTTTTGTTTTGTAAAAGTGATCCACTGGGGTAGGGGGAAGTTACTGGTTGGCCGGTTTTATAAGATTTTATTGTTTTTTGGTCAGCCTGGATAATCTCTTCAGGATGATAACCTATTTTTTTAAACATCTCTTTTGTAATAGGTCTTTTTTCATTTTCGTTTAATAAATATATTTCTCCTAAAGAGCCCTGAATTAAAGAAAAATTAGGGAATTTAACTGGTTTACCCATTTTGTAACTGCTAAGGGTTTTTTTACTAACTTCTTTTACGTCTTTAAAGCGATAACTAGCAAGAAATACATTTTTTGATTTAAAGGGTCTTTTAAGTCCATTTTCTATAAGCCATACACCGGGTTTTGTTTTTAGTTTTACAAGGCTACCATTTTTTATTTCCTGATTTTTTTTAGCAAACCAATTATTCCATATTTGATAAAACAATTTATTTCCTTTTATATGAGGAGTGTAATTATAAAGAGCAGCTGTAGCACTAGTTTCTGGTCTTACTTTATGATAATTAATTTTATATGTTTGGCCAACTTTATGTCTAAAATCCCAAGGATGATCTAAATAAAACTTTAAACGCCAAGCTGTTCTATCAATTTGTATTCCAAAGCCACCAAATTTCTCTACTGGCTCTCTATGGTCATAAGCAGCAAATCCAGTAGCCCATTTTAATTGGGTTGGTTTTTTAGGCGGGCTGGTTATTAAAGTTTGTTCTTTTTGTAATATGGTGAGAATAACTTGGGGGTTGATTTTATATTTTTGACAAGCATTATAAATAATTTTTGAAGCCTTAATTTTTCTTCCATTAACATCTTTGGTTTTATAGTTTTTTAATACTCCATTATGATTTTCAAGAAATTCCTGAATTTCTTTTAAAGTCATGGAGTTATAATTTAGTAATTCATAATCGGAAATAATATTGTTGGGGTTGAAATCAGCTTCTGCTTTAATTAGTGATAAAGGTATAAATAGTTGAGCTAAAATCAATACAATAAATAAAATCTTTTTTTGCATATACAATTATTAATTATTTAAAGGCTATTTTTCCTTTTTTAATGCCTATTTTAAATTGTTTTTTATTTCTGTTGCCCGACTTGACTATTTTTAATGATAATGGGTTTAGTATTTGTTTTTGAATAACTCTTTTTAAGGGGCGAGCTCCATATAAAGGGTCAAAGCCTAGTTGAGCTATTTTTTTCTTAGCTGCATTAGTAATTTTAATATTAATATTTTTTTTCTTTAATCTTTTTCTCACTTTTTCTAAGTGAAGTTCTATTATTTTTTGAATATTTTTTTTACTTAATGTGTCAAATATAATGGTTTCATCTATTCTGTTTAAAAATTCTGGCTTAAAAGTTTTTTTCAGTTCTTTTTTAATTTGTTTTTCAATTTTCTTTTTAGATGTCTTTTTTTCTGATTTAGAATTAAAGCCCATTTCTTTTTTTTGAATGTAGTCATGTATAATATCACTTCCTAAATTAGAAGTCATTATTATTACAGTGTTTTTAAAATTCACAGATCTACCTTTTGCATCAGTTAAGCGTCCATCATCTAGAATTTGTAACAACATATTAAATACTTCATGATGAGCTTTTTCTATTTCATCAAATAGTATTACACTATATGGTTTTTTTCTAATTTTTTCAGTTAGTTGTCCACCTGATTCAAAGCCCACATAACCTGGGGGAGAACCTATCATTTTGGAAACCGCATGTTTTTCCATATATTCTGACATATCTACCCTTATTAAAGATTTTTCTGTATCAAATAAAAATTCAGCTAAGCTTTTTGCTAATTCTGTCTTACCAACCCCAGTTGGGCCAAGGAATATAAATGAACCAATTGGTCTATCTTCTTCTGATATGCCTGTTCTAGACCTTCTAATTGCGTTAGAGACTGCTTTTACTGCTTTATTTTGATCAACAAGTCTTTTGTGTATTTCTTTTTCCATTCTAGCTAATTTTTTGCTTTCTTTTTCTAACATTTTTGAAACCGGAATACCAGTCCATCGAGAGACTACTTTGGCAATTTCATCCTGTCCAATTTCTTCTTTTAAAATTCTATTATCTTTTTGTATTTTGGCTAATTTTTTTTGATGATTTTTTATTTTCTTTTTTAATTCTGGTATTTGACCATATTTTATTTCTGCCACTTTTTGTAAACTACCTTTTCTTTCAGCAATTTCTGATTTTTGTTTTAACTCATCTATTTTTTCTTTCATTTCATGTATTTTAGAAATAGTGTCTTTTTCTGTTTTCCATCTAATTTCAAAATCTTTAATTTGTTCTTCTAGGTCAGCTTTTCTCTTTTTTAATTTCTTTAATTTTTTCTTATTAGATTTTTTATCTTTTTTCAAAACAGTTATTTCTAATTGAAATTGTCTTTGTTTACGTTTTAAAATATCTAATTTTTCAGGTCTACTTTCGATTTCCATTCTTAAAGCAGAAGCAGCTTCATCCATTAAATCAATAGCTTTATCTGGTAAAAATCTTTCTGTTATATATCTATTAGACAGCTTAGTAGCTGCCATAAGAGCATCATCCGTAATTCTTATACCATGATGTACTTCATATTTTTCTTTAATACCCCTTAAAATTGCTATTGTGTCTTCTATAGATGGCTCTTTTATATATACTTGCTGGAATCTTCTTTCTAAAGCAGAGTCTTTTTCTACATGTTTTTGATATTCTTTTAAGGTTGTTGCCCCAATACAGTGTAACTCACCTCTAGCTAAAGCAGGTTTTAACATGTTAGACGCATCAATTGCGCCTTCAGCCCTTCCTGCTCCCACTAATGTATGTAGCTCATCAATAAATAAAACATATTGGCCTGATTTTTTAATTTCTTTTAATACTGCTTTTAAACGATTTTCAAACTCTCCCCTAAATTTAGTACCCGCTACCATTCCTCCTAAATCTAGGGAAATAAGCTCTTTGTTTTTAAGAGACTCTGGAACATCACCAGCCACTATTCTTTGGGCTAAACCCTCTGCAATAGCTGTTTTACCAACCCCAGCTTTTCCTATTAAAACAGGGTTATTTTTAGTGCGCCTGCTTAAAACTTGGATTACCCTTCTTATTTCTTCATCTCTGCCTATAATAGGGTCTAATTCTTCATCACTGGCCATTTTAGTTAAATTAAGAGTATATTTTTTTATAGCTTGATATTTATTTTCCGGACTAGGGCTTGTTACTCTTTCAGATCCTCTAACGTCAGAAAGAACTTTTAATACTTTTTCTTTAGTTAAATCAAATTCATTTAAAACATCTTGGACCGGAGAAGAAATAGAAAGTAATGCTAAAAATAAATGTTCAGTACTTACATATTCATCTTTTAATTTTCTGGCTTGTTTTGTGGCATAAAGAATGGTTCTTTGAAGTAGGGGGGTAACATAAACTTCTAAATTAGATAAGCTTTTGTCAGATGATTTTATTTGAGGAAGTTTATTAACCAAATTAGATAATTTAGATTTTAACTTATCTATATCAATTTCCATTTTTTTTAATAATGACAAAACTATACCATCTTCTTGTTCAACTAAAGCAATAGCAAGATGAGGACTATCAACTTTTTGTTGATTATTTTCAGTTACTATATTGTGAGCTTCTTGAATAGCTTGTTGGGCTTTAAGGGTAAAATTATGCATAAAAACATGAAATAAGTTAATTACAGTTTTATTTTAACAAAAATATTTTAGCAGTCAAGAGGCGAGAGTGCTAATTATATTTTTTAAAATAAAATATGATTAATTATAGTATATCAAAAATTAACAAAAATAAAAAGGTGTGTTATAATTAATTATGTATTGGGATAATGGCCATTAGCTTTTTATAAAACCATAATATTAAATATTCTTTTTATGAAAAAAAAGAGGTGCTTTACAGCGGTTAACTTTGATTCACAATTAAAAATTAAAATATTTAATTGGAGTAAAAAAAATTATAAAAAATTTGAAAACGTAAAATGGGTGGCTCAGGATAATTTCCATATTACTTTACATTTTTTAGGTTATTTAACAAATAAGGAGATAAAAAAAGTAGGGGAGGTTTTAAAGAATATAAATAACTTGAATATTAAAAACATTAAAGCTAATATTAATGGAATTGATTGTTTTCCTCATCCTGGTCAAGCAAAAATTTTATTTTTAAAAATAAAGCAAGGCAGCAAAGAATTAGAAAAGATTCAAAATAATATCGCTCAAAAGTTAAATAAAAAAGTTAATTATAAATTAGAAAAAAGAAAATGGATTCCTCATGTTACTGTTGCTAGATTTAAAAATTCAAAAAATATTTCTATAAATTCTTTCAAAGAAATTAAACATAGTTTCTTAGTAAATTCCATAGATCTTATGGAAAGCACGCTAAGTAGAAAAGGTCCAACTTATTCTATATTAAAAAAATATTATTTTAACAACTAATTAAATGAGATTTAATCTTGAACAATTTGATTCCCAAAACAGAGAAAATCAAATAGAAAAAAAGAAAAAAGCTATTAATTCAGCTTCTGAGAAATTATCCCAGTTAATTGAATTAGATGATTTCCGGCTTACCCCTAGTGTAAAAAAGAAATTTGAAAAAATTATGGAAGATACTTTAGATAAGTATAATGGGGTAGAAATAGAATCAGATCAGGTTTTAACTAATGCTTTGGAAAAAATTTACGATAAACATGGAGGTCTAATTAAGGAAAGATTAAAAGAAATTTATATTGATAAAATAGCTGATGAAATTGCAGATATGATTGCAGCAGGGAAAGATATTCATAAAGCCATTGGTCAAAAAATGGTAGAACTCAAAAGAGCTAACATTCACATTGATAGCAAAAAAGTAGAAGAATCAGTTAAAAATAAGATATGATATCTTTAATTATTACAAGCGTTAATGAAGAGAATACTCTTTTAAGGGCTATTAAAGCAGGGCTTAATAATTTAAAAGATATTAAGGAAAAATGGAAAATTTTTATTGTTTCTCCTGACAAAAAAGCAAAATTACTTGTTGAAAAAATATCTAATTCTCGAATTCAATATATTAAAGATAAAGGAGAAGGTAAGCCTGCAGCCTTAAATCAAGTTTTTAAGCAAACTCAGGCCGATTTTTTAATTTTAACTGATGGAGATGTTTGTATTGGTAATAAAAGCATTTTTCATATTTTACAGTTGTTAAAAAAAGATAATGTTGGAGCAGTAACTGGTCAACCGGTTAGCACTTTAAGCAAGAAAAATATGTTTGGTTATTGGTCATGGTTTTTAACTTATGCTGCTCATCAAATGAGATTAAAATCTAAACAATTCCCTTGTTCTGGGTATTTATATGGAATTAAAAATGTAATTAAAAAAATACCCAAAGATTCTTTAGCTGATGATGGCGTTATAACAACTAAATTAAGAAAAAAAGGATTTACTATTAAATATCAACCTAAAGCTAAAGTTTATGTAAAGTTTCCTCAAAATTTTAAGGATTGGCTAAAGCAAAAAGTGCGATCTACTGGAGGGTATGTACAAAAAGGAATCTCTGAAAATAGAAATTTTGTACAAGAAATAAAACAAGGTTTAAAATTGTTTTTTATTTATCCAAAAAATATAAAAGAGTATTTTTGGACCCTTCTATTATATTTAGCTAGAATTTATTTATGGATTTTGATTTTCTGGAATA
>CAZBSA010000034.1:0-1201 GCA_964494785.1 uncultured Gammaproteobacteria bacterium
TAAATTAATATAAAAATATATGGGTTGTTTTGATCAAAATAGTAAATTAATGGAACATTTTAAAGATCCCCACAATGTAGGGGAAATGGAAAATCCTGATGCAATTGGTCATGTTGGTAATGCTAGGTGCGGTGATATAATGGAACTTTATTTAAAAATTAAGGATAATAAAATTATTGATGCTAAATTTAAAACCTTTGGCTGTGCTGCTGCCATTGCCTCTACTTCTGTTTTAACTGATCTAATTAAAGGCAAAAAAATAGATCAAGTTTTAGATATATCACACCAGGAAATTAAAAAGGTATTGGGCAAGATGCCGGCACATAAATTTCATTGTACTGTTTTAGCAGAGAATGCTTTAAAAGAAGCCATTAAAAACTATAAAGAAAAAAATGAATAAAAATAAAAAAAGGGTAGCTATTGCTCTCTCTGGTGGAACAGATTCAGCTTTAGCTGCTTTTTTATTACAAAAAAAATACCAAATTTTTGGCATCACAATGAAACAGGGTGATTTTGCTAAAGATGAAGTTAAAAAAGCAAAAAAGATTGCTAAAATTTTAGGTATTAAACATTACGTTTTTGATATAGAAAAAGAATTTAATAAAAAAATAATATCTAGTTTTTGTAATAAATATTTTAATGGAAAAACTCCTAATCCTTGTGTTTTTTGTAATGAAAGAATTAAGTTTGGCTTACTTTTTAAAAAAGCCAAGAGTTTAGGAGCGGATCTTTTTGCTACTGGTCATTATGTCAGAATAAAAAAAGAAAATAAATGCTTTAATATTTATAAAGGGAAAGATAAAAATAGGGATCAATCTTATTTTTTATATAGGTTAAGTCAAAAGCAGTTAAAAGATTCTGTTTTCCCGTTAGGAACTCTTAAAAAGGGGCAGGTTAAAAAATTAGCCAAGAAAAATAATCTTGATTTAGGACAAAAAGAATCAAGAGAAATTTGTTTTGTTAAGGGTAATTATCGTGATTTTTTAAAAGAAAAATGTTTGCAAGAATCAATACCAGGGCCAATTTTAAAAAATGGTCAAAAAATAGGGAAGCATCAAGGTTTAGCTTTTTATACAATAGGACAAAGAAAAGGTCTGCCTGGGGGACAAAAAGAACCAATTTATGTTACCAATATAGACCTAAAAAGAAATGCTTTAATTGTAGGAAAAGAAAAAGATTTATATAAAAATTATTTAATAGC
>CAZBSA010000034.1:1301-6896 GCA_964494785.1 uncultured Gammaproteobacteria bacterium
GAAATGCTTTAATTGTAGGAAAAGAAAAAGATTTATATAAAAATTATTTAATAGCTAATAATCTTTCTTGGATTTGTCAAAAGTATTTTAATTTACCCTTACGAGCAAAGATAAAAATTAGATATGAAACAAAACCCTTTAAGGCTAAAATTATTAGCCAAAATAAGGGCCAAGTTAAATTAAAGTTTAAAAATCCACAAAAATCTATTTCACCTGGCCAATCAGTTGTTTTTTATAAAAAAAACAAAGTTTTAGGAGGAGGTGTTATAAAGCCTTATTGACAAAAGTACATTTTTTTGCTATATTTAATATAAATAAAAGTTATTTACAATAAAAAGGAGGAAACATGAAAAAACAAGAGATTAGTTTCTATACTCATTTAGTATCAGTTATTACTTCGGTTTTTAGCTTTGTTGTAATATTTCTGATTATATCCGGTATTGATAAATGGGTATATAATCTTAGATTTTCAAGAATAGAAATCGGTATACTAGCAGGACTTATTACAGCTCTGATAGTCATATTTTTTGTCCCAAGCAAAAAAAAGCAAGTGGGTAAAATGTCTCGCTTGCCGTCGTCAGTAGCCATAATCACATTTTTATCAATTTATTTCTTTACTGAAGTTGAAGATTTTTTAGGGTTTTTATTAGTTTTTGGAATCTTAATAGTAGTAATTGCAATAAATACTCTTCTTTATAATCGTAAGCAGTTTTTACTACATTTTAAACGTTCTGTATTCCAATCTGCTATTACAATTCTTTTTGTTATGACTGTTATAACCCTAAAGGAAAATCTTTTATGGTTGTCAGGAGCTTTGATTATCGTGTTAATATTTGACTTTTTTCTTGAAAGCATAAAATCTTAACTTATTTAAAAAAGGGGAAAATTTTCCCCTTTTTCTTTTTTTAAATGTTAGTTTAATTTATAAGTATTTTTTAGTATGATCATATTGACAAAAGTACATTTTTTTGCTATATTTAATATAAATAAAAGTTATTTACAATAAAAAGGAGGAATCATGAAAACTAAAGAAATTAGTTTTTACACTCACATTGAATTAGTTTTTTTATCAATTATAGTTTTTGCAGCTTTCTTTTATATTGCAATAGGAATTAATAAGTGGCTGTTTGAATTATTTATATCAAGGATCCAAACAGGTTTAATTATTGCATTTATCACTGGTGTGATTATATTGATTTTTACGCCTATTATGGTGAAAAACAAAGAGAAAGAATCTCATTATCCCTCATCTATATCATTTATTGCTTTTTTAGATTTGTTTATTATTATAGAGGTAAAAGACTTAACTGGGTTTTTGATTGCTGTATCAGCATTTATAATAGCTGTTTTTATTAATACTTTGTTTTTTTATCCTGGTAATATAAAAGAATTTATGCTTTATTCTACTCGTTCGTTATTCCAAGGTTCATTTATAATTCTGTTTGCAACTACTTTGATTAGGTTAAGTCCTGAACTTATTGCAATGAGTTCGATTATAGGTTTTATTTTATTAGTTGATTATTTGAATGCAAAATTTATTTCTAAATCTATCTAATAATTAAAAAGGGGAAAAACTTCCCCTTTTTCTTTTTAAGTAATTTTATACTTTGATAAAATAAATAAAAGATGCCGTGGGAGAGATTCGAACTCTCAACCCAAATAATTGGGACATGGTCCTAAGCCATGCGCGTATGCCAATTCCGCCACCACGGCTTATTTTTATTATACAATTTTTTTGAAAAAAATCAAGTTGTGAAGATGAAAATTTAATGTTTAAAAAGATAAATACCCCAAATAATTGGGGTATTTTATTAAGATGTGACCAATTTGAAATAATAGGTTAGCGCTTTTTTAGGATCAATAAATATTCTTGGTATAGCTCCTTGTCTTAAATATTTTTCTTTAAGAGTAAAGTTAACCTTTTTATCAGATTGATTAGGGTTTTTAATTTTTCCAACAATCTTTGCTTTGTTTTCTCCAAATCTATGTTTTATTTGAGAATGCGTTAAAGTTTTTAAGCCTTTTTTATCTACTATAATAAATTTCTCTTCTAACTGAACTTGTGTTATAAAAGTTTTAATGGTCATGATTTCCTCCTTTTTGATTGTAATTTAATTTGATTATAAAAAATTAAATTTTTGTGTCAAATTTTTTATTGTAAAATAAAAAAAATGCCGGGAGTGGGACTCGAACCCACACGGGCAAAAGCCCAACGGATTTTAAGTCCGTATCGTCTACCAATTCCGACATCCCGGCAAAATTTATATTAAATTAATCTATAGTATATACAATTGTAATATTTGATTCAATTTTGTTTTCTCCAGTTTGTATATTGGGGCTTGAGCCACCAGCTCCAAGTTTTTCTCTAGCATAATTATCATATTGAGGTACGGGAGTGGAGCCACTTTCATTAAAACTTTTTATATCAACTAAAGTAATTCCTAATTGTTTGGCCAAAGTTTTCGCTTTTTCTTTAGCATTGTTAATAGCTTTTTGTCGTACTTGTTTTTTGTATTTTTCTTTTTCTTCAACTTCAAAGTTGATATTTCCTACTTTATTAGCTCCAGAATCAGTAGCTGTTTTTATAATATCACCAATTTTTTCTAAATTTCTAATTTTAACTTCTAATGATTGATTAATCGTATAACCTACAAGCACTCTTTTACCTGATGGGGGATAAACTTCTTTGTCATACCATTCATATCTTGGATTTAATCTAAAGTTAGTAGTTTTTAAATCTTTTTCTTTAACCCCCTGTTCTTTTACATTTTCAATAACAGTATTCATTTTTTGGTTGTTTGTTTCCATGACTTGGTTTACTGTTTTGGCTTCGTTTTCAACTGATAAAATAATTCTAGCTAAGTCTGGTTTTACAAACATTTCGCTTGTTCCAGAAACAGAAATTGTGTTTTTGGATTCGACTTCAGCTCCAATATATCTACCCTTTTTTATATTATTTTTAATATAAGTTCCTGTTGCTATGATAAGGAAAATAATAAAAATAGTCAAGGTTGATATTAAAATGCTTGTTAAGGTTTGTTTTGTTTTTTGTGTTTTTGTTGCCATAAATAATATTTTTTTTAAATAATGAATTGTTTAATATGTGGCTGTTAAAATTATATATTAAAAAAATAAATTTGTCTAGTTTTTGACCTCTTGAAAAGATAAATATTTATGCTATACTAATTTTGTATGCCTGGATAGCTCAGTGGAAGAGCAGGCGCCTTGTAAGCGTCAGGTCGTCGGTTCGAATCCGACTCCAGGCTCCTTCTACTAATAAGATAATATATAAATTTTATATGTCAAAAGAAAACATGGTAAAACTTGAGTGTAGTAAGTGTCATCGAATAAATTATTATACTCGGAAAAATAAAAAAAATACTAAAAATCGATTAGAATTAAAAAAATTTTGTAAACATTGTGGTGAACACACATTGCATAAAGAAACAAAATAGGTTTAGGGTCCGTAGTTTAATTGGTAAAATGTCGGTCTCCAAAACCGAAGCTTCCCGTTCGAGTCGGGACGGACCTGCCAATTAATCTAACTTCTTATAATTTATGGCAGAAAAAGATTATTATGAAATATTAGGCGTTAGTAAAGACGCCTCCCAAAAAGAAATAAAAAAAGCTTTTAGGCGATTAGCTCAAAAATATCATCCAGATAAAAAAGGGGGTGATACAAAAAAATTTCAAAAGATTAATGAGGCTTATCAAACTCTATCTAATGAAAAAAAGCGTAATATGTATGATCGCTTTGGAAGTGCCTATAAACAGGCCGGTGGTCAAGCTGGTTCATCGGGTTTTGGCGGCTTTTCTAATTGGGGTGGTTTTTCTAGACAATCAGGCAGTCGAGCTGGAGTTGATTTTGAAGATTTTGGCTTTGGCGATTTATTTTCAAGTTTTTTTAGTGGCGGGTCTAGAAAAAGGCAAAAAAGATCAACTAGACAAGGAAAAGATTTAGCTGCTGAGCAAGAAATTGAATTTAAACAAGCAATTTTTGGGACAAACAAGAAAATGATTTTAGATCATTTAGTTAAATGTGATAAATGTGGAGGAACCGGAGCTGAGCCAGGATCTGGTATGAAAACTTGTGATAAATGTAATGGTAAGGGACAAATTGTAAGTACGAGATCTACAATTTTTGGAACTGTGAAAAACGCCAGAATTTGCCCTAAATGTAAAGGGCAAGGGGAAATTCCCAAAACTAGATGTAGTAAATGTCAAGGAGAGGGTAGAGTAAGAGAAAGAGAAGAAATTAAAGTTAAAATTCCAGCTGGTGTTAAATCAGGTAGTGTCATAAAATTAAGTGGCAAAGGAGAAGCTGGCCCAAAAGGGGCTAAATCAGGAGATCTTTATGTAACTATTAAAGTAAAGCCCAGTTCTGATTTTAAAAGACAAGGTAGAACAATATATTATACAAAAGAAATTCCCTTAACTACTGCTCTTTTAGGTGGGAAAGTAAAGGTGAAAACTGTGGATGGAAAAGTAAACTTAAAAATTCCTCCTCAAACAAGTCCTGGTAAAAAAATTCGTCTTAAAGGCAAAGGTGCTCCTGACATTTCAACTGGGAGTAATTCTCGAGGTGATCAAATTGTAAAAATAAAATTACAAATACCTGATAAATTAACCAAAAAGCAAAAAAAGCTTATTGAAGAACTTAAAGATCAGGGCCTTTAAATCTTTTAATTCTATTGTATGGAAATTGTAATTAATGCTGGTTTTTTAGAGTCTTTAATCCCAGAAATCTTATTTTTGGGAGGAGCTTTATTAATCTTAATTTATATATTAAGGCTTATAAATAGATATATAAAAAAAAGGAAAAAAGCAAAAAAAGAAAAGGGTAAAAATTATATTTGTCTTACTATTGATGTTCCTAAAGATAATGACCAAGGGCCAGAAGCAGTAGAAAGAATGTTTGCTCATTTAGCTGGAATTGATAAAAAGGACAAGATTTCATTGGAAATTGTTGGAAAAGAAGGTGAAATACAATTTTTTATATATTTAGCTTCTTGTTATAGAGATTTAGTTGAAGCAGCGATTTATACTGCCTATCCTTCAGCTGAGATTCTTGAAGTTGAGGATTATACTAAAGAAGTACCAGAAGAGTTTCCTAATAATGATATAGATGTTTGGGCAGCTGATCTAAATTTAACTAATCCCAGCCCTTACCCTATAAGAACTTATCCAGACTTTGAACATAAATTATCTAAAAGTTTTAAAGATCCAATGATAGATTTTTTAGAAGTATTAGGAAGATTAAGGCCAGGGGAACAAGTTTGGATTCAAATTATTATTAGTCCAGCTGAAAAAAAGTTAAAAGAAAAAGGAGAAAAATTAATTAAAAAGCTTGCCAAAGGAGAAGATTCGAAATCTAGTAAGAATATTTTTGAAATATTTTTAGAATGGTTTTTATATCCATTTAAACAATTAATAGATTTATTTGTTAATATTGATCGTTCCCAAGATTCTGACAAAAAAGATCAAGATAAATCTAAGAATGAGAATAGAAAAGCAATTGAAAAAATTAAACAAAAAATTTCTAAGATTGCCTTTAAAACTAAAATTAGTTTAGTATATATAGCTAAAAAAGAAGTT
>CAZBSA010000035.1:0-6573 GCA_964494785.1 uncultured Gammaproteobacteria bacterium
CTTTTATTTTATACAAACCATTATCACACGACTTTAAATTTTTTTCGCATTCTTTTATCCACTTGGGATGAGTAAAGTCAGATGTGGTAATTAAATTAATACCTTTAACACTAGCCCATTTTTCTAAACTATTTAAATTAAGCTTAGGAGAACAAGCTCTTGAAAAACGAGAATGAATGTGTAAGTCTGCTATTATACGCATATTTTTATTTTAACACTACTTAAGATAATAAAAAAGAAAGCTCCCTTAATTTAAAGAGAGCTTAATTAGTTTTTTTTAGATTTTTAAGCTAATTTATCATTACCAGTATAGTGAGCATAAGGAGTATTGTCTTTTTTCATGCCAAATTCAAAGCCATTAAAAAGATTAGGGAATAATTTTTGAAAACTTTTTAAAAGTTCAACAGCAGTTGTTCTAATTTCAGGATGAGCCGGTTTTTGAGCTCTAATTTTAAACCAATGACGCCATTCATTTAAATTATAAGTTTGAACAATTTGAGATTTAATTCCAATTGGCAACCATTGCCTAGCTTCTTCTGGTTTTAAACCTGATTTTCTTAGAGCTTTATACCAATTTTCTAATAAATCAGTAAATTCTTGAGGCGTAAAAGAATAACTTTTTCCCTTTAAACTAAATTCAATTTTTTGGTCAAAATCATAATTTGTATTATAAGGCAAAATAAAACCTAATTTAGCTTTATCAATATCCTTTTTCCCTTTAGCATAATCAACATAACGGGTAGATTCTTGAGTATAGGCAACTACTTTTCCGTCCCCATTACGAGATCTAACATCTTCATGAGTAAATCCTCGAGAATGATTATTAAACTCAACTGTTAAAGCTTTATGTATTAACTTTTCCTTTTTTGTTTTAAGGTCTGGATTATATTCAAATTCAATATCTAACTTTTTAAAACCATTGCTTGGTTTTGGAAACAAAACAGGATTTTTATTACTTAAAAAATCCAATAATGTGCCAAGTAATTTGTTTTTAGTTTTTTGATAACCCTCTAAAAACATTCTGGAATTACCCGATAATAAAAAGGAATCAGAACGCCTTGAAATACAAAACAAACTATTAGACAAAAAAGTTTTAGCTATCAATTCAAGATCACCAAATACTTTAAAAGTATACCAGCTATGTTCTAAAACAGAAAAATGCCCCATGCGCATAAGCATTTTAACAAAATCCTTAGGGGGCTTTTTGCTCTTATCTCTTGATTGATGAGATACTGTACCAGCTTTTTTAATGAGTTCATTAGTCTCTTTAGCATCTAATTGAGATAGGTCTTTAGCCAAAATTTTAAATTTTCCTTTTTTAAATATTAAATTAGCCATTTTAATTTCCTCCTTTTTAATTTTAAGTTTCGATTTATTTTTAGTTTAATAATATTAATTATTTTTGTCAAAAAATAATGACACTTATATATAAAAATAAAAAATTAAATAAATGATTTTTTTCTAAGATATGTATAAATATCAGATGCTTTTTTTAACAAAGATTTAGATAATTCTTTTTCCTGGACTGAATAAAGGCGTGGGGAATGTAATTGTCTAAATTGTGAAGCAAGCTTATCTTGTGGTAAGCCTAGCAAATCTTGTAATTGATGTAAAGATAATTTTGGCTTTTTAAATAATTTCTCATAAGAAATCAAAATAACCGAATCTTTAGCCTGTTCTATTATAAAACTATATGCTGCTATCCAATATTTGACCCAAAAAGTCATTTTGCTTGGATTAGATGGCTTATTTAACCAATTATTAAAATTAATTGGTTTTAATGTTTTGCCAAACTCATGATGGCCAATAGCTTTCATGTATTCTGTAATAAAACTGTTCTTTTTTTGAATAGATAAAAGTCTTTTATGTTGACGAAGCATTGAAGCTGCTTGCTGTAAAGGCTCTCGAAAAGGCACAAGAAAAACACCTTTATTAAAAGGTTCTGGTAATAAAGCAAGTCGCGAAATATTAAGATTATTCTTAGACAAATATCTGCCTTGTTTAGAAATAATGCTTTTACGAATAGTAATTATTTTTTTTATATGAGACTTAAAAAAGTTGCTAAACTCTTTATTTTTTTCTCCTGATGTCCAAGGCTTAATATTATTAGTCTGATAATGATCAGGCCAAAAATATTTCCAAATTAATTCTTCAAAAGCTTCTGGGCTTTTGCCTGATATCTTTATCCCATCACCATGAGTACGCTCCCTTTTGCCAGTGTCTTTAGTAAAATAACTAGAATATTTATGCCATAACAAAGGACATAATATAAAAGGCATATCTTGATATATATAAGTTGCAAACTCATTTGTTCTCCATAATAATCTTAACAAAATTGTTGTGCCCGCCCTAGGAAGTCCTGAAATAAAAACCGGATTATTTATTGAAACCTTTTTTAATTTTTCTTGATACAATTTTTTTTCAAAATTAGCAAATGCATACTGAGTTTTCTTGGTATAAAAAGCAACTCGATAAAGTAAACGGTTTAAAATTCCATAACGTTTTTTATAATTCATAATTTTTTAAATCGCCTTATTATTAAATAAATTAATAAACTTAGAATAATGACTCCTAATAAAAAATAAAATTGGCTTAAAACAGCCAAGGTATTTGACAATGAACCAACCCCAATTTGTTCCAAGCCCCAAACTACAACTAATGGGCAAGTGATTGCTAAAATATTTATCCCTACAAAAACCATTAAAATCTTAAAGAGTTTTCGAGACTGGCGCTGAAATACTTGTTCTTTTTCTCGATCACTTTTTGTAGAATCTTTAAAAACTTGAATTAATTGCTTGCTTATTTTTTTTAAAGACTTAATCCTTAAAAATAGATTAAATTGCTTGATTATAAAAGCAAAAAATACAACTACAAACACAGCTAAAAAAAAATTTATTGAAACATTCATATTTAATAGATTAATCTTTTTGCTTGCTGTTATAATCTTTATTTTTACTTTCTTTTTTGCTCTTAAATAAATTCTTGTATAATCTTTTAATAGGAAACCATAAAAACCCAAAAATAGAAACAACAATTGTAATTATAAGAGCTATTAAAGCCCCAATGCCTGATATTACACTACCCGGACCACCATAAGCATAACTTAATCCAGGTATTAAAAAAAGAGTCAAAATTAAACTAAATAAAATTATTTTATTCATATTAATTATTTTTTTTATTAAAATTTTTAGAATTCTGTATTAATGAACAATCCCAAGAAGCAATATCTTCTTTAGTTAAATTATAACGAGTTCCTTCTCCAACACTAGGTACTCGCTTATTCCCAACTGGTTTATGGACCCATTCCCATAAAATTTCACCATTTTTGCCTACCTCTGCTACCCTGCCAGTGCGAGATTCGGTTAAAAGCAAATTACCATTTTTTAAAAATTGCCATTTGCCCATATCTGGTGTATAAAAATAGCCTGATTGTTCAGTGGGGAAAATAACTTGAGTTTTATTTGTATGAGGCTGGATAGCTACAATACGATTATTACCATAAATTACTCCTTGTCTTAAATACCCTTGATTATTATCAAATACCCCAATCCAGCCGCCACCAATAAAGTCAGGGTCATGCTGTTGAATAAATGGTTCACTTGTATACCATTTTATCTTATGTGTATCAGGGTCAAAAACAAAGACAAGATTTAAATTGCGTGCTGAAACTAGTAAATCTCCGGCCTCAAAAATAGGATATTCTTCTGCCATTGAAGGATTTAAGGGTTCTATATCATTTAAATGGGTAATGTCATCTTTATCCAGACCGGTTGTTTTAACAATGTGATATTCTAAATTATTTTTATACAGAACATTAAGCAAATTAATATCATCCAATATTTTCCCATTTTCATTAATATGTAAAAGACGGTCTAGCCATACTTTTTTTTCACCAAAACCTAAAACTCCACTCTGAAAACTTTCACTTATAGCGCGTTTGTGCCCATAAATTGCTGGAATCCAAAAAGTGCCATCTTCAGCTCGAGCAATGGAATGATGGGTAAATTCTGGTAAACGCCATAAAAATTTACCACAGGCATCTACCATAACTGTGCCTATATAATCAAGGCTAACCAAAAGATTACCATTTGGAAACAAATAGGCCCCTTGAAGTGGTGATGCCTTAGGTTCACGCCGTACTAAATTCTTCTTATCTACAACAAACTTGTCTCTATCAACTTGCCATTGATGTAAGGTTCGCCCTTTAGAATCAATCAATCTTGCTCCAGCTTTTAACTTTTCAGACTCTTGCCGTTTCCATAAACTTGTAATTAATGTTAAGCCAGGCTGAAGATCTTCAAAGTTTTTAGCACGTACACCATTATAATTATAAATTTGAGGATTTGTGTTATAAGAACTTTTAGAAGGGGCATGGGAAGTAAATAAAATTTCTGCCTGCTTTATAGCTTTATTTAAAAAACTACTTGGAAACCATCCGAATTTGCCAGCTAAAACACCATAAAAAACAGCAAAAATAATTAAAGAAATTATAAACAAAACTTTTGGGAATATGTCTAGATGCCGCATAAATATAATTTTTATTTTTAAAAATTACCACTTTTACAGTTATTACAAATATATCTCAGTTTTTTATATTATAATCTAATTGCTTGTAAAGTCAATATTTAGCCTAAAAATAAAAAAACCAAAAAAGCAGCTAAATACCTTTTTGTTTTAAAACCCCTATTAGCCCAGCACACTAAATAAAGTATAAATCAGGTGCGTTTTATCCAAGACTTAGTATTTTTATATAAAATTTACCTTTTAATGCATTACTTTTATATCAGGATTATATGGGGCTGCTAAAATATAATCAAAGTGAGCTCCTCGAAAATCTATAGAGTCTGCTCTTAAACCTACTAGACCTTTTTTGTTAACCCCATTATCTTCTACTAATATATTTCTTGTTATCTCATCACTTGGGTCATCTTTATTTATAATATAACTTACTTCATGGGTGTTGTTATTTGTTTGGGATATAAAATCTACCCATTCACCATTAAATATTTTTTTACCCGGAGGTAGCCAACGCATAAAATCACTCCCATTTTCACTAATTTGGATATTTCCCCCATAAGAACCATGAGAACCATCATTATTTATACCAAAACTCCAGAAATTATTAATGTCCTGTATTCTATAATCTACCATAACTATACTTCCACGATTTTTGCGTGAATCTGGTATCTTAAATCTAGTTTTAATAATCGCATCTTTTAAATCAAGTTCAGCATTAAAAATCCTCCCGCCAGACTTTATTTCTACCATCCCTTCCTTATTTAAAAGATCTATATTTTCAGTTATTATATTTATATCTTCTTTAATAGAATATGTGTCAAAGTCTTCATACCAAGCAAAAGTTTTAACGGGATTTCCGTTATATGTTGCAGAGGGATTGTTATAGTATAAATAAATATCTTTATTTTCTTTAGCGCTTATATTTGGTATTTTTATCCAAAATACAGCTGATTGGCCCTTAATATAAGACTCATTATAAAAAGATAATTCCTTGAAATCATCACAGTTGACAAACCTTATATCTGAGAAATCCTTTTTCATTCCTTTTTTAAAATCTATATTTACCTTCACTACTACTGAAGAGGAACTAGTGTTGCCAGTATTTTTAATGGTTATTATATCTCTACTTTGCCAATCTGGAAAATTAGGAAATTTCAATTCTGGAATAAATATTTTTGCAACATAATTATTATCTACATTTATAACCTTTGGTTTAGGGTGGGTAGTTTTTCCAATCATTATATAATCTATTCTCACCCCGGTATGGTTATCAACTCGCTCCGCTTTAAAATAAATATGTCCCTTATTATTATTGTAATGACTATAGTAAAGCCAAGCTGTCTCATCTGCCCAACCATTATCAGCTGGGATAAATTTAAGCTTGTGCATTGAATTAAAGGCAGACACCTCTAGGTCAAACCACTTATTGTATTTATTAGCCGGCTTATTATCTGTTTTTACAAAATTTTTCGCTCCTTTTACCTTTTTGGTCAAAGTCAAACCATCATAAATATATTTTCTAGCATTTACAATACCATACATCCAATAATTATCCTGGTCCTTTTGTCTATAGTTTATAAATCCTTTATAAGCCCTCCTATGACTACCATTATCTTTGAGATACATTCTTGTTTTGATATAAACATTTTTAAGATTAATATTTTTTGGTGAAATAAAACCCTTATCCTTGTTGTCTTGCCACTCTGCCCCTAATTTAACAATTCCTTTATTAATATTCCATTCTGCGTCTTCTTTAATATATTGATTGCTAGTATCAGTATTAAAGTCGTCAAACCATAAAAAAACATTTTTGCCAGAACCTTTATATTCAGCTTGATTATTTTCATAATATTTATAAATCTTTACCTCTCCAAAATTAGGTATATATTCTATTTTTATCCAAAATATAGCATACTCAAAACTCTTATATTTTTCTCTAAAATAATTTAATACATTTAATCCAGATGAATCAGTGAATCGAATATCAGAAAAGTCCTTTTTCATACCTTCTTTATAATCTACTCTTATTTTTATTTGGTAATCATAAAGTTCATT
>CAZBSA010000036.1:0-6353 GCA_964494785.1 uncultured Gammaproteobacteria bacterium
TTTTTCATACAGCTGCCTTACTACTTTGCTATCGGGCCCTATAAATTTATTTTAGTATATTTAAGGCTTTTGTCAATTTTAAAATAGAAATTCTAATTTTTAAAAAAATAAGCCAGTTTATATAACCGACTTATTGAAAATATATTAATGTAAATTAAGCTTTTAAATACTTTTTAATTGCCAAAGAACTACCTATAATTGAAATTAAAATTGCAAAGACTAAAAGTATTATAAAAAATGGCATAGCTTCTATTGTAAAATATTTATAAAGGTTAAAATTAAATCCTAAAAATTGTTGCAAATAATTCTTAGTGTAAAAAGCGACTGTTAAAAGCAGCCCTGTATTGATAATCCAAGCAATCAATGCATAAAGAGAGCTTTCAATTAAAAATGGCGCTCTAATAAATTGTGATTTAGCCCCTACTAGCCTCATGATTTTAATTTCTTTTTTTCTAGAAATTGCCCCTAATTTAATAGTGTTAAATATTACTAAAATAGCTACAAGTACGAAAAATAGACTAATTATAATCCCAATTAATGATATTTTTTGAGTAAGGTTGTTAAATTGTCCAATAATCTTTTTATAATCATGAAAGTTTTTATTTTGGATAATATCTTTATACTCTGGTTTTTTTAATATTTGAGTTACTTTAGCATATTGGGAAGAGTCTTTAAAGCTTAAATTAATAGTTGCGCCTAATGGATTTTCTTTAATTTGGTCTAATGATTTTTGAACAAGAGATTCATTTAAGTGTCTTTTTTTAAATTGGGCTAAAGATTCTTCTGGAGAGTAGTAATTTATATTATCTACAAATTTAAGGCCTTGTAATTCTTGTTTTAATAAATCAATTTTTTTAAGACTAGCCTGTTTTTCTAAATAAATTCCCATATCCATCTTTTGCTCCATTGAACTAAGGGTTTTTTCACCCACTTTATTTAAGGTGAAAATAAAGCTTATTGAAAAAAGCATTAAAAGCATCACTAAAATGCTTATTATAGATAACCAGTTATTTCTAAATAAATTCTGTATTGCTCTTTTAATAATTTGCATAAAATTAATTATCTTTGTCTATTTTAATATGTACCTCTTTTAAATTTTCTTTTGGAAGCTTAGATGGTGCCCCCATCATTAAGTCTCTATTATCTGAGGTTTTTGGAAATGGTATAACCTCTCTAATATTTGGCTCATCAGCTAAAAGCATTATAAATCTATCTAAACCAAAAGCAATACCTCCATGAGGTGGAGCCCCATATTCAAAAGCCTCTAATAGATGACCAAATTTTCTTTTAATTTCTTTTTTAGAAATATTTAAAATTTCAAATACTTTATTTTGTAGTTTTTTATTATGGATTCTAATAGAGCCGCCAGCAATTTCATGACCATTACAAACTAAATCATATTGAAGGGCTTTTATTTTTAAGGGGGTTTTATCAAGGTTTGATACACTTTGATTTTTAGGTGCAGTAAAGGGATGATGTACTGAAACAATTTTATTATCTGTTTTTGATTTTTCAAATAAAGGAAAATCAGTTATAAAGCAAAAAGCTAGAGTATTTTTATCTTTTTTATCTTTTCTAATATCTGGTTTGTCAGTATTATATTTTTCCATAGCTTCCTTATAAGTTAATCTTTTAAAAGGAGTTTTTATATTTTTTTCTGGTAATATTTTTTTAATAACTGAAGTCACTAAATTTTCTACTAATTTGAGAATTTTTTCTTGATTTATAAAACTCATTTCAATATCAAGCTGGCTAAATTCAGGTTGACGATTACCCCTGGTCCCTTCATCTCTAAAACAGCGAGCAATTTGGAAATATTTTTCTATCCCCCCTATCATTAAAAGTTGTTTAAATTGTTGAGGAGCCTGGGGCAGAGTAAAAAATTCTCCCGGGTAAAGTCGAGAAGGCACAATAAATTCTCTTGAACCTTCCGGTGTTCCTTTTGTTAAAATTGGGGTATTAATTTCTAAAAATCCTTTTTTGTCAAGATAGTCCCTAATTGCTTTAATTATCTTGTGTCTTAAAATAATATTATTTTTAACCCTTTTTCTTCTTATATCAAGATATCTATATTTTAATCTTAGCTCTTCTTTAACCTTTCTATCTTTATTAATTTCAAAAGGGGGAGTTTTAGATTTTGATATAATTTTAATATTTTTTAAAACTATTTCCAGCTCACCTGTTTTCATGGTCTTTTTAATTTGGCTTTCAGGCCTTTTATTAACTTGGCCGATTACTTCAATTACATATTCAGAGTTTATGTTTTCAATTTTTTTATTTATTTCTTGATCTAATTTTTTATAAGGACAAACTACTTGAACTGTAGCACTTTTGTCTCTTAGTGTTATAAAAGTTATTTTACCTAAATTTCTTTTAAAATGAACCCAGCCAGCTAACTTTACCCTTTTACCAATATTATCTTTAGTTTTTATAATTTGTATTCTTTGCATAAAGCTTATTAATTATTTGTTTAAGGTTGAATACGATTAATAAGTCGAGGAAAAGGAATAGTCTCTCTTATATGATCTAGGCCACAAATCCAAGCTAGCCCCCTTTCAATTCCTAGGCCAAAACCAGAATGAGGAACTGAACCATAACGTCTTAAATCAATATACCATTCTAAGGGTTTACGAGGTAGATCAAACTCTTTAATCTTTTTTATTAAAGTTTTTTTATCAGCGATTCTTTCTGAGCCCCCTATAATTTCACCATATCCTTCAGGGGCAAGCATATCATTTGCTAAGACTTGTTTTTTATTTTCTGGGTCTACTTTCATATAAAAAGCTTTTGCTTTACCAGGATATTTTTCTATTATTACAGGTTTATCATATTTTTGTGAGATGATAGTTTCATGCTCTGCTCCAAAATCTTGCCCCCATTTTATATTTTGGTCATTCTTTTCAAGAATTTCAATTGCTTTAGTATAAGTTATTTTAGGAAAAGGGGTTTTGATTTTTTCTAATGGCTTAATATCTCGATTAAGAATTTTTAATTCTTTTTGATTCTTTTTTAAGATTCTTTTTACAATATATTCAATTAGCTTTTCTTGTATTTTCATGTTTTCTTTATGTTCGACAAAAGCTGCTTCTGCATCCATCATCCAAAACTCAGTTAAATGTCTTCTTGTTTTTGATTTTTCTGCTCTAAAAGTTGGACCAAAATCATAAACTCGGCCTAAGGAATATATTAAAGCTTCAATGTAGAGTTGGCCTGTTTGACTAAGATAAGCCTGATCTTCAAAATAATCAACCTTAAAAAGTGTTGTAGTTTCTTCCCCAGCAGTTGGGGTTAAAATTGGAGAGTCAGTTAAGGTAAAATTATTTTTTTTGAAAAACTCTCTAATAGCAAAAATTAATTCATCTCTTATTTTTAATATTGCTCTTTGCTTATTTGATCTTACCCATAAGTGGCGATGATTCATTAAAAAGTTAGTTCCATGAGACTTTTTCCCAATAGGGTATCTTTCTGCCAAAGATATAATTTCTATACTTTCAGCTTGCATTTCAAAGCCATGGGGAGATCTTTCATCTTTGTAAATTTTTCCAGTTACTTTTATACTTGATTCTCTTGTTAAGTTTTCTAAGTTATCCCAAGACTCTTCATTTATTTTATCTTTGCTAGCTACTATTTGAATTTTACCAGTTCCATCTCTAAATTGCAGAAAATAAATTGATCCAGATGATCTAAAGTTAAAAACCCAACCTTTAAGGGTTACTTTTTTGCCAAGAAATTTTTCAATTTTGTTTAAAAGTATATATTCTGACATATTAAATTAATTTGATTATATTAAATAATGATTTTTAGTTTAACAATTATAATTTATTATATCACGGGTTGGATAATAATGAAAATAATATAAACCAAAATAAGCCCTAATCCTTCTTGCCAGGTTAGTTTTTTATCAGTTTTAGATAAAAACACAAATATAATATAACTTACTATCATAAATAAAGCACTTGTTGCAAGAAGAGATCGGTTTTGAATTAAAATCGGATTTATAATAGCAGTTACCCCCAAAACTATAGTGACATTACTTGCTATAGATCCAAGAATTCCACCTAATATCATATCTTTATGATCTGTTTTTATAGAGCGAAGTCCAAATATAAACTCAGGCAAGGAAGTCCCCAAGGCTACTAAAATAAGGCCTACCAAAAAGATTGATGCTTGAATAATTGCAGCTAGATTAGTAGAGGCTTGCACTACCATGTAAGCACTAGATATTAAAAGAAATATGCCTATAAAAAGTAATAAAATATTTTTAAATAATTTCTTTTTTCTAGCCCAGCCGGCTTTTTTGCTAAATTCTTTGCTTTGAAAAAATAAAATAGTGTTGTAAAGCACAAAAAGAACAACCAGGCCTATGCCATCAATCCTTGATACATATCCATCTAAAGAAAGCAAAATAGCATAAATTACTAATAAAAAAACATAAATTAAGTTTCTGTTTAACATTCTAGAACTAGAATATATTTTTTTTGCTACAATAACCCCTAGTCCTAATATTAAAGTAAGATTTGAAATATTTGATCCAAAGATATTACTTAAAGATAAAACGCTTACTTTATCCACAGCTGATAAAATTCCAATAAAAAGTTCTGGTAAAGATGTAGCTAGACCAGCTAAAACAAAAGCAATAACAAATTCTGAAATATTAAAGTATTTAGCTAAATAATGAATGGATCTGATAATAAGGTCAGTGCTTTTTACAAGGATAAAACAGCCTATAAAAATTGTTATTATATAAATTGCAATCATATTTATTTATTACTAATGAAAAATGATTTTCCAAATTCTATTAAAATAAGTTTGAATATACCCAGGCTAATTAAAATAATCCAGTCATTTAAGTATAAAGGCACTACACTTAAAAGATTTTCAAAAAATGGTACATATAAAGCAATAAAGAACATAAACCAACCAAATATTATACTTGCATTTAAAAACGCATTGTTAAAAGGGTTGTATTGCCAAAGGGCCTTTTTTAGGTTTTTACAAGCAAGAACATAAAACAAAGTGTCGATTCCTAAAGCCACAAAAAGCATTGTTCTTATATATTCCATATTAAAACCTGCTTTATATAAATAATAGTAAACTCCTAAAAGTATAACATCGGTTACAATTCCTACTATTCCTATTAAGATTTTCATTTCCTTATCTAAAATTTTTCGACTTTTTTGACCCTGCTTTTGTTTTAATAATTCTTTGCCTTCTTTTTCATATGAAAGGGCTATAGCTGGCATTGTGTCTTCTATAATATTGACCCAAAGAATTTGAGCTGCTAAAAGTGGCAAAGGTAACCCTAAAATTAATGATCCAGCAATAAGTATAAATGAGGTAAAACTATCGCTTAGCAAAAATAATATAATTTTTTTTATATTATGAAAAATATTGCGACCCTGTTTTACTGCATCTACTATAGTTTGAAACCGATTATCTAAAAGTACTATTTCAGCTGTGCCTTTGGTTACTTCTGAGCCAGAGCCAAGAGCTACTCCAATATTAGCTGATTTGATAGCTGGAGCGTCATTTACTCCATCGCCTGTCATAGCTACTGTTTCACCTTGGGCTTGCAAAGCATCAACTATTTTTATTTTATGTTCAGGCTCTACTCGGGCAAAAATAGAATGTGTTTTAAGAGCTTGTTTAAGTTGTTCTTGAGATAACTTACTAATTTCTTTTCCCTCCATTATTTGAGACTTTGATTGAATTAATCCTGCTTCTTTTCCAATAGATTGGGCAGTAAGTTTATGATCACCTGTAATCATAATTGGTCTAATCCCTGCTTCTCTACAAGCTGATATAGTTTCTTTAGCTTGATCTCTTAAAGGATCTTTTAAGGCTATTAAACCTTTAAAATTAAGGCCTTGTAAATTTTTTTTATTTATTTCTATATTAGCTTTATTTTTTATTTTATCTTGTTTTTGGGCAAAGGCTAGTACTCTTAAACCATTACTGGTAAGCTTTTCAACCTGGTTTAAAATATTTGTTTTTTCTTGATCGCTTAAGTTAGAAAATTCAATTATTTTTTCAGGCGCCCCTTTAAGAACAAGATTATTAGTTTGTTCTTTTTTGTTTTTATAAAGAGTGGCCATAAACATTATTTCTGACTCAAATGGAATTTCAGCAATTCGAATATTATCTTTTAAAAGTTTTTCCGGGTTTAAGCCAGATTTTAAACCAGCTTGAAAAAGTGCTAATTCAGTTGGGCTTCCTGTTAATTTCCAGGCTTTTACTTTTTCATCTGGGTTTTCAATGCTAGAGTTATTACAAAGCATTCCTAATTTTAAAATATCTTTTTTAATGGTTTGTTGAAAGGGAATAATTTGTGATACTACCATATCCCCTTTTGT
>CAZBSA010000037.1:0-6050 GCA_964494785.1 uncultured Gammaproteobacteria bacterium
TTTGAAACCAAAACTTCACGAGACTTATTTCCTTTTTTAGGACCAATTGTTCCTTCTTCTTCTAAAAGATCAATAAGTCTTGCCGCTCTTGCATAACCAACTCTAAGCCTTCTTTGAAGATAAGAAGCACTAGCTTTACCAGCTTGAATAACAAGTTCTCTTGCTTTAGGTAATTTTTTATCATATTTTAAATCTCCTAAACTATCATCCTGTTCTTGTTCTGGAATATCAGTAATTTCTTCATTATAATCTGGGGGTAATTCCCCTTTTAAATGATTTACAATATCTTTTATTTCTTTATCTGAAACAAAAGCAGCCTGAATTCTTTTTGGTTTGGAAAGATTAGCTGAAACATAAAGCATGTCTCCTTTACCTAAAAGTTTTTCTGCTCCGCTAAAATCCAAAATTGTTCTTGAATCAGTAGCTGAAGCAACAGAAAATGAAACTCGAGCTGTAATATTAGCTTTAATTAAACCAGTTATTACATCAACTGAGGGACGCTGAGTTGCCATAATTAAATGAATCCCAGTTGCTCTTGCCATTTGAGCTAAGCGAACAATAGCATTTTCAACTTCTTGAGGAGAAGTACTCATTAAATCAGCTAATTCATCAATTATAATTACGATATAAGGAAGCTTTTTATCTTCATCAACTGATTTATTATAAGAATCAATATTTCTTTTTTTAGCTTTGTTCATTATATCAAACCTATCTTCCATTTCAGAAATAGCCCATTTTAGGGCATTAACTGTTTTTTGAGTATCTGTTATAACATGAGTTAAAAGATGAGGAATACCATTATACAGGGTTAAATCCACTCTTTTAGGATCAACTAAAATTAATCTTAAATCTTTTGGAGTATTTTGATAAAGCAAACTTATTATAACAGAATTTAAAAATACAGTTTTACCAGAACCAGTAGCTCCCGCCACTAAAAGATGGGGCATTTTACCTAAATTAGCTAACCACTCTTTACCAGTTACATCCTTTCCTAAAACTATTTCTAATTCAGAATCAGCATTTTGAAATTGTTTGCTTGATAAAAGTTCTCTTAACCTAATAGTAGCAATTTTTTGATTAGGCACCTCAACACCCACTAAAGACTTACCAGGAATTGGGGCCTCAATCCTAATTGGATGAGCAGCTAAAGCCATGGCTAGATCATCCTGCAAAGTAGTAATTTTTGAAAGCTTAATTCCTTCATCAGGCCGAAGAGTATATTGAGTTACGGTTGGGCCTGATTGAACCCTTCCCATTTCAACAGGAATAGAAAAGTTCTCTAAAGTGTTTTTTATAATAAGTTTGTTGCCTTTTATATCACCCGCATTAGATCTTTCTGATTTTGATTCTAAAAGATCTAAGGGAATTGTAGCTCGACTGCCAGGTTTTGGATTAGAAATAGTAATTGATGAATCCTTTTTTTTCTTTTTTGTATTATCCTTGTTTTTATCTTTTTTAGGTTTATTTTTTTGAGTGCCTAAACTAATTTGATTACTTTTTTTTCTTTTTTTCTTTTTAGCTTTTTTAATTTTTCTTTGTTCTAACTTTTTTTTGCCAAATTTAAAAATACTAGCAAACTTTTCCTTTGTTTTTTTAGATATAGCCCCTGTAAAAACTATTATTAAAAGAATAAGTAAAGCTCCAATACAAATCACCCAAGAAGCAATATTTCCAAAAGTATTAACCAAAACATAACTTATCCCATAACCAACATATCCTCCTCCAATTGATTCTTTTAAAGCGCTGGCTTTATTTAAATAAGAAATATGAAAAACTGTTGCCAGCATTAAAAGCATTACAAAAAGAGATATTACCCGAGCCCTAAACCCAGGCTGTTTACTTAAAGAAGGTTCAGCTTTTCTTTCCTTTATTATATGAAGCCTTAAACTAAAAAAAGATATCATAAACAAAGCAAAAGGGAAAAACCAACTTGCCCATCCAAAAATAAACCTTAGCCCAGTTGTTAAAAAGTCTCCTCCTTTACCAGCAATTCCAATTAATCCTAAAAGCAAAACTATTCCAATTGTAGTTAAGGTAATTGCTATAATCTTTCTTTTAGAGTGTGGTAATTTTTCAAAAGATTTTTTCTTTTTTTTCTTTTTTCTCCCCATAAAACCAGGTTAAATCATTAATATTTCTTATTTATATTATAACAAGATTATTTAATAAGTAAACAAAAAAACAAAGAATACTTCTTTGTTTAAAATGAGGAGAAGGTTTTAAAGCCTTGTTTGTTTTTTTATTAATATCCTTAAAAATATTATTTTAGGACATGCAATTAAAAATCAACAATATTTTTCTTTAAAAAATCTTTAATAGCTTGAACCGCGCCATCCTTTGATTCAGAATTACTGTTTGCTATCCATTTAGCAAATTTATAAATATCTTTATTATTAACTTTGATCCACTTTCCATTTTTTGCCAAAAAAACAAGAAGGGTGGTTATAGCAATCCGCTTATTCCCATTTTGAAAAGGGTGATTCTTTATCATTAAATAAAACAAAATAGCTGATTTTTCCAATAGGCCTTGATATAAATCTTTATTAGAAAATCTTTGAAAAGGTATAGCTAAAGAACTTTCCAAAATATTAGGAGCTCTTGTTTTAAATAATGGAATAGGTTCGTCCCATTCTAAATGCTTTTTAGCAAAAAAATGTGCTATTTTTTTAACTTCTACTATTGTAATAGGTTTTAATTTACCCATTATTCTTTGCTTAATTTCTTAAATGCTTCTCCATATTCCCTGCTAGCTTTATCTATTACCCTTTTTAAAAAATGCTTTTGCTTTTTAGTTAATTTATCATTAAAAACTGGGGCTAAATCTCGCTTTTTAATAATATAATTTCTACCTACTTTTTGAGCAGGTATTTCACCTTTTTTAATTTTTTTAAAAACTGCTACTCGGCTAATATTTAAAATGTCAGCCACTTCCATGGTAGAAAGAAATTTTTTATTATTTTTCATAAGTTTATTTATTTTATTAATCTTTATTATTTATAAGTTAACATATGTTAACTTTTTGTCAATAGTTAACAAGCGTTAACTATAGAATTAAACCACCTAGAGTAAATTTTTAACTAATTTTAATATAAAAAAATAGAGAGAGTCTTTTAAACTCTCTCTTTTAATATTAAAAGGTGTAAGATAATTCAAATTTCACTAAATATTTATCAGCCTTTTTATCCTTACCAGCAAAAATTTCAAATACTGTATTTAAATAATCATATTCTATTGCACCACCTATAATGATTTTATCAGTTTCACTGCTACTATTTACAAGTATTTCTGGGCCAAGACTAATATTTGTCTTTTGGAAAAAAATATAATGTTTAGCTTTATAGTTTTTATAATTAGAACTTTCATCTAAACTAATTATATTTCTACTATAAAATGACAATGATCTTGACTGCTTTGATAAAATGAAAATAGGATTATAAGATTCAAAAGCAAAATAACCATTATGATAAAAACTAAAGCTAATCAAAGACTCAAGTTCTACTCCAGCAACTTCATATACAGGACCTACGCCAAACATATACCAATCCATATCATCAGGAATACTTAAAAATACCTTAGCATCATCACCTAAACAAGACAAACTAAAAACCCAAGGCTGATCAACTATTTTGTCTGCTCTTAAAGTTACATCAGCTTGAAGACTCCCAAGCGAAAGCAAACTAATTACTATTAATATAATAAACACCTTTTTCATGTCTCCCTCCTTTATTAATTTTTTTAATGATCTTATATATTTAAATATAACTTAAATTAACAATTTTGTCAATTGATTAAAGCTTAACCCATGCTTTATTTAAGTCAATAATTAAAATAAAAAGGCAAGTTAATAAACTCGCCTTTTTTATAATATTTAAAAATTTTTATTTACTTTTTCCCCAACCAGTTCCAGCTGGTATTAATCTTCCAACAATTACATTTTCTTTTAAACCATACAAATGATCTACTCTTCCGCTTACAGCAGCTTTTGTCAGGGCTCTTGAAGTTCTTTGAAATGAAGCAGATGAAAGCCAACTATCTGTTGAAAGAGAGACTTTTGTTATTCCAACTAAAAGCTCTTTTGCTTTAGCAGCAGACTTGGTTTTATATTTTTCAACTTTAGCGTTTTCTTCGCGGAAATAAGATTTAGGCACTACTTCACCTGGTAAAAGGCTAGTATCACCAGATTCAACAATAACACATCGAGAAAACATTTTTCTAATTATAATCTCAATATGTTTTTCATCTAAAGTTTGACCATGAGAAGAATAAATGTATTGAATTTCTCTTAAAATATATTTTTCAACCGCTCTTTTACCTTTTAATTTATAAAGCTCTTCTAAATCAATATGTCCATCTGTTAATTGATCACCTCTTTTAACTTTGTCTCCATCTTTAACCCAAACTGAAAAACCAGATACATCATATTCTTTTTTCTTTATTTTTTTCTTTTTTCTAGATCTACCCTTTTTCTTTTTCTTTGGTTTATCATAAATAACAACTAACTTTTTATTACCATCTTTATCAATTACTTTTACCTTACCATCACCATGAGCTAAAACTGCTCTTTTTTTAACAGATCTAGCTTCAAAAAGTTGTTCAGCCCGTGGTAAACCTTGAGTAATATCTTTTCCAGCTACACCACCAGCATGAAAGGTACGTAAAGTAAGCTGAGTGCCAGGTTCACCAATACTTTGAGCTGCTATTACCCCAACTGGTGTACCTGATTTAACTGTATCATTTGAACTAAGATCACGACCATAACATTTTTCACAAACACCTCTTTTTGATTTACAGGTTAAAACAGAACGAATTTTTAAACTTTTAGGATCAGCTTTTTCAATTTCCTTAGCTTTTTCTTTAGTTATTAGATCATTTTTTCTTACTATAACATCATCTGTTTTAGGATCTCGAATTGTATCAGCAGCATATCTGCCAGCAATTCTTTTAGACCAGGTAGTGTTCATTCTTTTAGTGCCTTTTCTGGTAATTAAAAGGCCTTCCTCATCTTCACAATCCTCTTCTCTTACAATAACATCTTGAGCTACATCAACTAATCTTCTTGTTAAATAACCAGCCTTGGCAGTTCTTAGAGCTGTGTCAGCTAAACCTTTTCTAGAACCATGGGTTGATATAAAGTATTCTAATACATTAAGGCCTTGTTTATAAGCTGATTTAATAGGAAGTTCCATTCTTTTGCCAGTTGGAGAAGAAACAACCCCTTTCATTCCAAACATCTGAGTTAATTGTTTCCAAGAACCACGAGCACCAGATTCTACCATAGAGTAAACAGTATTTTTAGGCAAACTATCTTTAACATTATCAGTTACTTTATCTGTTGCTTGCATCCAAGTATCAACTATTTTTTTATGCTTTTCTTGTTCTGACAAAAGACCTTCTTCGTATTGATCTTGTAATTCTTTAACCTTTTTCTCAGCTTTATCTAAAACTTTTTCTTTTCCTTTTAATATGGGTAAATCTCCCATTGCCCAAGAAAAACCAGATTTAGTTAAATATTTTAAAGTATATTTTTTAATATCATCTAAATAAGGAGCAGTATTTTCAGAACCTACTTTTTTAATAATCTGAGCAACAATTTGTTTTAATTTAGGTTGGTTTATAAGACAATCCATTTTATAGATTCCTTTGGGTAAAATATTTTTAAATATAATTCTACCAACACTTGTCTTTTTAACAGAATTTCTAGTTTTTAAAATAATTCTTTCATTAATTAAAACTCTTTTCATTTCATAAGCAGCAATAGCATCTTCTTCATTACTAAAAGTTGGAAGATTAAGCTCTTTTTCCTTTTTAGATTTTTTCTTTGATTTTTTAGATTTAGCTTTTTGATTCTTTTGCTTTTTATTATCTTTAAACTTAGTCATGTAATAAGCTCCCCAAACCATATCTTTGGGTGGAGTAACAATTGGCTCTCCACTGGCAGGTTTTAACATATTATGGGTAGAAAGCATTAATTCTTTAGCTTCTTTTTGGGCTTGCTTTGTAATTGGAACATGAACAGCCATTTGATCTCCATCAAAGTCAGCATTAAAAGC
>CAZBSA010000038.1:0-5878 GCA_964494785.1 uncultured Gammaproteobacteria bacterium
TCTTTATAGGCAGATAAAGGATCATTTTTACTTCCCCGACAATGAAAAATAACTGGCAGGTCTAGCTTTTTTGCAAAATCAAGCTGTTTTTTTAAAACTTGAATTTGTTCAGATTTATAATCTTTACTATGGTAGTAATCTAGACCTATCTCCCCTATTGCTACTACCTTATTTTTGTTAGCTAATTTTAAAAATTTATCTTTTTTAAAATCTTTTTTATGAGCATTAATAGGATGAATACCTATAGAAGCATAACAAAAATCCTCTTTTTGAGCTAAATTAATTGCTTTTAAGCTGGTCTCATAATCAATTCCAACATTTATAACACCTTGCACTCTATGATCTTTGCATTCTTTTATAACCTTTTCTCTGTCTTTATTAAAATCTTTAAATTGAAGATGGGCATGAGTATCATACATAATTCTTTTAATTTAAATCACTACCTTTAAAAGCATTAGGTAAAAGCTCAGAAACAAAATAAACAAAAACTTGAGTTTTATCTTTACTAGTAAAAAAAACTTTAAAATCATGGCCAAAAGCTTTATAAATCTCAAAAAGAACTTGCCTACAAGCTCCACATGGAGAATAAACTTTTCCATTAGAAATCACAGCTAAGGCTTTAAAGTTTTTTTGGCCTTGAGAAATAGCAGAAAAAATTGCTGACCTTTCCGCACAAACTGTTAAACCATAAGAAGCATTTTCAATATTTGCCCCTAAAAACTTTTCACCATTTTTTGTTAAAAGGGCTGCCCCTATAGAAAAATTTGAATAAGGAGAATAAGAATTATTCATTGCTTTTTCGGCTGATATAAAAAGTTCCTTATAAACCTTATCCAAATTTTTAAAGTCTATCTTTTTCATAATTACTCAGATAATTCTTCTTGAACTTCTTCCTTGCCCTTTTCAAGCTCTTCAGCCTGTTCTAGATCTTCTTTTAAAAGAAGGGTTTGAAATTCTCCAACATGAGTTTTTTCTTCTTTGGCAACATCAAGTAAAATCTTTTTAAGATCTTTATTATCGGTCATACTAGCCATTTGTTCATAAAAACTTATAGCATCTAACTCTGCTAAAATACCAGCTCTTAAAATTTCTTTATCCAAGTGTTGTTTGTCAACGTTTTCTAAATTAATTGGTAAATTTGCAAGCATAAATTTTAAATTATAATTGGTTAAATATTTAAAACCTTTAATATATTAATCTTTTTCTTCCTGCTCTAAAGAATCTTTTAATTTGTGAAATTCATTTTCTGCCTCTTTTAATTCTTTTTTACAATATTTTACTAACTTAACACCTTTTTTAAATTTTTTCAAACCTGCATCAACATCAATATCAGTATTTTGTAAATCTTTGACAATATCTTCTAAATCTTTTAAAGCTTGTTTTAATTTTTTATTTTTTTCAGACATAATTTTTTATTTTACTTTAGATTTAATTTCTCCTTTATAAAGTTTTGTATTAATAAGATCTCCCTTTTTAACCTGTTTTACATCTTTAACAGGCTTTTTATTTTTATAAGTTATACTATAACCTCTTTTTAAAATAGACAAAGGATTTGAATTATTTAAATTATTTGAATTTACCATTAATTGTTTTTTAAATTCTTGGCTAATGTCTTTAAAAGAATTTGTGAGTTTATTAAAAGAAAAATCTAATTTATGCTTTTTTTGATTTATTCTTTTTTCATAAACATTAAAACTGTTAATAAATTGATTTTCTAATCCTTGAAATTTTTGAAAAACACTTCTTAAACCATTAAATAATTTTTCAGTGAAGTGGCTTAAAGAAAAACTATATCTATCTAAAAAATGAGAAAAAACCTGAAATAGATTATCTGAAAGCTTTATTTGATGTTTTTGACGAGTTTTTAAAAAAACTTTCATATTTTGATTTAAATTAAAAATATTTGATTCCAATACATCTTTTAATTTTTGATGGTTTTCGTCTAAAAAATTAGCTACAGCTGTTGGAGTCGACAGCATTTTATCAGACACAAAACCAGCAATAGTCTTGTCTCTTTCATGTCCCACTCCAGTTACAACAGGTAAACCAGATCTAATAATACTTTGAGCTACCTTTTCGGAATTAAAAGCTTTTAAGCTTTCTAAACTACCGCCCCCCCTTATTAAAATCAAAAGATCTAAATCAGGCTTTTCTTTATTAAAATAATCAATTGCACTTACAATATCACCAATGGCGTTTTCCCCTTCTACTGAAACATCTTTTAAAAATACATTAAATCCGTGATTACCTAAATTTTGTTTAAAATCTTTAATAGCCGCACTTTTAGATGAGGTTATAAGGCCAATATTTTGGACAAAGGCTGGTATTTCTTTTTTGCGTTCAGGGGCAAAATAACCTTTTTCTTTTAATTTTTTCTTTAAAGCTTCAAAAGCTCGCTTTAAAGCACCTTGGCCTACTGGTTTTATATTTTCAACCTGAAGACTAAGTTTACCATTTTTATATATTCTTGGAAAACCACTTATTATAACTTCAAAACCTTCTTCTATTAAATCTTTTAGCTCTTTAAAAGTGTCCCAGCCTAAAAAACAATTTACCAAATAGTCTTCCATATCAGTATCTTTAAGAGAAAAAAATGCATATCTTTCTCTAAGGGACGGGTCACTAATTTCTCCCTGAACTTTAACTTGGCTCATTTCAGCTAGTTTTCTATTCATCAAACCTAAAAAAACCTTAACTGAAACAACTTCTTTTTTTAAATCATTAACCTTTTTATTTTTAATAACCTTTAAAATCTTTTCACCATAACGAGATATTTTAGTTGGGCCCCATCCTTTTATACCATAAAGGTCTTCTATTTTTTCTGGCCTTGCTTTAGCTGTTCTCTCTAGTGTATCATTAGGAAAAATCATAAAAGGTTTAATATGTTTTTTCTTGGCTAAATCATTCCTCCATAAGCGTAATTTTTCAAATATTTGTTTGTCTGACAAATTATTTTTCATGCCTTTATTATAATTTAAAAATCATTATAAGTCAAAAAAGACGCTCAGCGTCTTTTTTTATAGATTGAATCAAATTTTTAAGTACTCTTTTTTAATAAATAGGAAACTCCTTACAAATACTTAAAACTAAATTTTTAGCTCTTTTTTGAATAGATTCTTTGCCTTTTTCCTTTAAAAGTAAAGATATTATATTAGCAATTTTTTTAATTTGTTTTTCTTTTAAACCCTGACTAGTAACATAAGGGGTGCCAAAACGAATGCCGCTAGGATTTTGAGGACTTTTTTTATCATAAGGGATCATATTTTTGTTCACGGTAATAAAAGATTTTTCTAAAATATCTTCTGCTTTTTTACCAGCTAAACCTAAATTAGATAAGTCAACTATAACTAAATGATTGTCAGTCCCATTAGTTAAAACATCTAAACCATTATTGATTAAAGTTTTGGCAAGAACTTTAGCGTTTTGAATAACTTGCTTTTGATATTTTTTAAAACTTTTACTTTTAGCGTTTTTAAAGCATATTGCTTTACCAGCAATAATATTTTCTAAAGGCCCACCTTGAATACCTGGGAAAACTGCTTTATTAATCTTTTTTTTATGCTTGTCCTTACAAAGAATAAAGCCGCCTCTTGGCCCTTTAAGAGTTTTTTGAGTCGTACCTGTTACCACATCTACCAAAGCAACTGGGTTTTGATGAAGACCAGCTGCTACAAGCCCAGCAATATGAGCAATATCAGCTACGTGGTAAGCTCCAACATTATCAGCTATTTTTTGAAATTTTTTAAAATCAATTTCCCTAGGATAAGCGCTTGCCCCTGAAACTAAAATATCTGGTTTAAACTGTTTTGCTTTTTCTTCAACTTTATTGTAATCAATTCTATAAGTTTTTTTATCTAAATTATAAAAATCAACTTGAAAGAGTTTCCCTGAAAAACTTACCTTACTGCCATGACTTAAGTGCCCACCTTGATCTAATCCCATGGAAAGAATTTTTTTTCCTTTTTTAAGCCAATTTGTCAAAGCAAAATAAGTAGCCATATTAGCAGATGAACCAGAGTGAGGCTGAAGATTAGCATGATCAGCCTTAAAAACGCTTTTAGCTCTTTTAATTGCGATATCTTCTATTTTGTCTATAAATTTATTGCCACTATAATAACGTTTAAAAGGATAACCTTCAGCATATTTATTCATTAAAATACTGCCGCTGGCTTTTAAAATATTTTTAGGAATAATATTTTCCGAAGCAATAAAATTTAAAGTATTTTCTTGCCTTTGGACTTCTTTATTTATATTGTTTAAAACTGAAAAATTTTTACTTTGTTTTTGAGTCATAAAAAATTAATCTAAGCTTGATTTAAATTTTTTGCTTTTATAACATTTTTCATAAGCATAATTACTGTCATTGGCCCTACTCCACCAGGCACAGGAGTAATATAGCCAGCTTTATTTTTAACTTTATTAAAATCTAAATCACCAAATAATTTTTTTCCAATTCTATTTATTCCCACATCTATTACAACAGCACCCTTTTTTACCATATCAGATGTTATAAAATTCTTTTTACCAACTGCAACAACTAAAATATCAGCTGACTTAGTTTGTTCTTTTAAATTTTTTGTATGAGAATGACATATTTCAACCGTAGCATTGTTTTCTAAAAGCAAGCAAGCAATAGGTTTCCCTACAATATTGCTCCTTCCTACTACTACTGCTTTTTTACCTTGAATATCAGTATATTTTTTAATTAATTCTAAAACCCCTAAAGCAGTACAAGGAACAAACCTTTGACTTTTATTTTGATTATTTAATAAAAAGCCTTTGTTTAAAGGATGAAAGCCATCTATATCCTTTTCAGGATCAATGCAAGATATAATCTTTTTTGCATTAAGACTTTCAGGTAAGGGAAGTTGAACTAAAATTCCATCAATAGTTTTATTTTGATTTAAGCTATAAATTTTTTTAATTAAATTTTCTTGAGATACATTTTGATCAAAAATAAAAACTTCTACACCTACCCCAATTCTTTGAGCAACTCTTTTTTTCATTTTTACATAAATATGAGAAGCAGAATCTTGACCTACTAATATAACAGCAAGTTTAGGTTTTCTTTTAAATTTTAAAACCTGTTTTTTTAAATTCTCTTCAATATCTTTAGCAATTTTTTTACCTTTAATTAGCTTTGCCATATTAATCTTTATTATTTAAAAATTTAAACTGATCTCCAACTTTTATATTATTTTTATCCAGCCAACCTTTGTTTGTTTCTAAAACATATTTGACTTTTTGATTAGGCTTTAAAAGCTTTTTATAATCTTTTTTAATATTCTGTTTTAAATCAACTATTTTTTTATCTTTATCAAACCATATTATATCTATAGGAAACTTCATGCCTTTCATCCAAAAATAATATTTACCTGGTTTTTGAAAAACAAAAAGCATACCTTGATTATCTAACAAATAATCTCTACCAGATAACCCCTTTTCTCTTAAAAACGCATTATCAGCAATCATTACATTAAGTTTTTTATTACCAACAGTAATATCTCTATAATTTGGTTTTTTTCTATTACAAGCCTTTAGTAAAAACAAAACTGCTATAAAAACAATAATTAATATTAAAAATATTTTAATTAGTTTAATCATTTTACAAGCCTAGATCTTTGTTAATTTTTTGCATAGCCCTAAGAGAAATAGCAATAAAATCTTTTAAATCTAAACCTAAAAAAGGTTTACATTTTGCAATTACTTCCCTATCAGCTCCTTTTGCAAAATTTTTCTCATTAAATCTATTTAAAACGTTTTCTGCTTTTAAATCTTTAATCTTTTTAGATGGTAAAACAAGTGTTGCTGCTACAATAAGACCGGTAATAGGATCAGAAACAAAAAGAGCTTTATCCATTAAACTATTTAAAGGTAT
>CAZBSA010000039.1:0-5721 GCA_964494785.1 uncultured Gammaproteobacteria bacterium
CTATCAACCCCAATAGAAGCACCAACTCCAGAAATATCAGCCGGAGAAAACCTATTAACTAGATTATCATATCTTCCCCCTGAAAATACGCTCCCAATCGAAGGTAGGTCATTTAATACTGTTTCAAAAACTGTTCCTGTGTAATAACCAAGGCCTCGAGCAATTGAAAGATCAATATTCCAATTATTGTCATTAACACCTAAAGCTTTTAAGTTTTTAATAATTTGAGACAGCTCATTTATCCCTTTTAAAGCTTGCTTTGATTCACCCATTAAATCTTTGACTTTTTCAAGCACTTGTGTCTTGCCTGGTTTGATATTTATAAAATCTTTAATTTTTTGAATCTGGTCATCATTTAAATTAACTTCTTTTTTAAATTCTTTTTTTAAATCAGACCAAGATTTTTTTTCTTTTTTATCTATTATCCTTAAAATATCCTTAGTATTTTTCTTATCAAAGCCAACATATTGATACAAGCCATTTAAAATCTTTCTATTGTTTACCTTAATTGAAAAATTATCAACCCCCAAAGCTTTCATTGTTTTAAATATAACAGCTATAATTTCAGAATCAGTTAAAATATTTTTACTACCTACAATATCAACATCAAATTGTAAGAATTCTCTATACCTACCAGCTTGGGGTTTTTCTCCCCTCCAAACTCTGCCCAGTTGATATCTTTTAAAAGGTTTTTCTAAATCAGGATAAGCAGCCATAACTCTTGCTAAAGGGACTGTTAAGTCAAAACGAAGAGCAAGCTCTTTGCTGCTCCCTTTAAGTTTTGCCTCAAAAATCTGCATATCAAAATCCTTATTACCCCCTGTTAAATTAATTCTTCTTTCAATAGCTGGGGTTTTTAAAGGAACAAAACCAAAATTCTCAAAAACTAATCTTATAGTTTTAATCATTTTTTGTCTAGGAATTTGATCTTTTGGCAGATAATCCCTAAACCCAGAACTAAGTTGTGGTTTAATATAATCTGTACTCATAAACTATTTTTAAAATAGCATAAAATTATTTAAAAAGCAAGCCTTAATTATTTTTTATTTTTAAACCTTGGATAATACTTTTTATACCAATAATATGATAAGAAAAGGGCTAATATAAAGACAATAAAAAATATTATATAAAAACTTGTTTTAGTTGGATCCATACCCGAACCAATATAGGCTAGAGCCAAAGAGCCGCCAATATTACCAAAAATATTAGCAATCATAAAAAATTTAAACTTTATTTTTGATATACCAGCAATATAAGAAATTGTATCATCGGGGAAAAACGGAAGATAATATATTAAAAACAATAAAAATGCCCCGCCTTTTGCCCAAAAATTATCATATTTTTTTAAAGTCTTTGGCTTAACTACTTTTTTTACTAAATTACGTCCCAGTTTTTGGGCCAAGCTAAAAGCAATTATATGGCCTAAAACCCTACCAACATAATTTAATAAAAATCCTTGCCAAACTCCAAATATAAATCCGCCTGCAATTCCAATAGTATAACCATTTATAGGAGCTAATACTACTTGCAGGGCTTGTATTAAAATAAATATAAAAGGGGCTAAAAAACCAAACTTTTCAATATATTCCCTTACTGCTTCTTGACTTTCAAAAAAAGAACTAGGAAAAAACAAACCATATATTAAGAATATTAATAATGGCACAAAAATAACTACGCTAAGAATTGTTTTATAATATTTTTTCATCTAATTTTATATTAGAGATATTTTCAATACTAGCCTCCCCTTTTCTTAAAACTTTAATTTTATTATCTTTGATTTTAATTACAGTAGAAGGCTTTGATTCCAGCTTTCCTTCATTTTTATAAAAATCTACTTTTAAGCCAAAATACTTTTTAGCTTCACTAATTTTTTTAGCTGGAAGCTGACCTTCTAAATTAGCACTTGGAGCAACAATTGGTCCAGTTTTTTTAATTATTTGTCTTAAATCTTTTTTATCAGGCATTCTAAAAGCAATACTTTTTTTACCTTTATGAATATAATTAAATTCTTTACTTTTACAAGTCAAAATTACACTTATTTTACCAGGCCAAACTTTTTTTAAAAACCTTTTCACATTATTATCAATTCTAATTTCAAAATCAAAAATATCATCAAATTCAGAAATCAAAACAATTAAAGGTTTTTTAGGGTTTCTTTTCTTTAAATCATAAATATTTTTAACTGCCTTTGTTGAAAAAGCAGAACCTACTAAACCATATAAAGTATCAGTGGCTAGCACACCTACTTTATTATTTTTAATTTTTTGAATAATCTTTTTATCTTTTTCTGTCATATTATTTTAATTTTATACTAAAATAAAATTAATTAAAAGAAAAAATCAGATATTAATCTGATTAATACTTTACAATAAATATATAGAAAATTATTTTTTATAAGTTTTTAAATATTTAAAAGCACTATCAGCACTAATTGCTCCTTCAGAGCAAGCTGTAATAATTTGACGCAATCCATTAGAGCCATTTGTAACATCTCCAGCCCCAAATACCCCCTTAATACTAGTTGACTGATCCTCTTGAACTACTAAATAGCCCTTTTTATTAGTTTTAATTTTAATTTTATCAAATAAAGAAGTTATTGGAATAGTGCCTATTTCAATAAAAAGACCATCTAAATCTAGCTTTTTACTTCCCTTATAGGCATTATCAAGTAAAACAGATTCAAGCATGTTTTTTCCTTTTAATCCTACTACATTGGTATTATAAATTATATTAATTTTTTCATCTTTTTTAATTTCTTCTACCCAAGCTGGATTAGCTCTTAATTTATCTTTTCTATAAATTATATAAACTTTTTTAGCAATATTTGATAAATACAAGGATGAAGCTCCAGCACTATCAGACCCCCCTACTACTCCTACCACTTTGTCTTTAAATAAAGGTCCATCACAGGTAACACAATATGAGACCCCTTTGCCTAAAAATTTATCTTCATTTTTTAAATCAAGGCTTCTTTTCTTAGTGCCTGTGGCTAATATTAAAGATTTTGCCTTTATTTTTTCACCTGATTCTAAAATTAAAATAAAGTCTTTTTCATTTTTTTTAATTGTTTCTACTTCATCTTCTTTAATACTTCCTCCTACACTTTTTAAACTTGCCTTGATTTTATTTGTTAATTTCAGGCCTGAAATCCTTTCTTCGCTAGGAAAATTGCAAACCTCTGGCGCTTCAAGCATCATACCGCCAACTTCTTTAGTAACTACAATATTTTTCATATTGTAGCGAGTAGCATAAATACCAGCAGTTAAGCCAGCCGGCCCTCCCCCTATTATAACTAAATCATATTTTTCCATAGAATTATTTTTTTTGAATTACTTTCCAATGATATAAATAAAGTGGCAAACCTATTAAAATTAAAGCTAAATTAGTAGCACTTTCTTCATGTCTTCTGGATTTAATAGGATCAACTTCATCTCTTTTTGCTTGCCAATTCTTATAGTCCTCAAGAAAATTTTCAATTTGTTGTTTTTTCTTATCAGTAAGTTCTTCTGATTCTTTAGCAACTTCCAAATTTTTTGGGGCGATGGAATACATTGGAGGTCTTTGATAATTGATTCTTTGTTCTAAATCAGCTTTAGTAAAAACAAATGCTTTAAGCCCCATATCTACAAATTTAACACAACCAATTACCAAAAGCACTAAACCAAGCATTGAAAAAAGATATAAATAAATTGTTCTAATAATACTTTCTTTTTTCATATAATTTTTGTGTTATAATATTAATATATAAATTAAATTTTTCAAATGACTTCAAAAAATAAAACAATCATTTTATCAATAATCTTTATAATATTTATTTTAATATATTGTTTTGCTGAAGGAGCAACAGAAGGATTTACCTGGAGCTCTCAAACAAGACGATTAAATAATAAAATTATTTCTCATCACTTTCAACAAGGAAAAGCAATACTAGATTATCATAGCTTTAGAAATTTAGAATTAATAGGTATAGTCGGCGCTATCATTTCAGCTTTATTTTTATCCTTATCTTTAAAAAAATTTATAATACTTATTTTGGGTTCTTTTGCTTTTGGTATGTCGCTAATATACGAAAGAGTTCTTCAATACACGGCTAAGGGATTTTTATTTGAGCCTCATCCTCCTCAATATAACATATTGTGGTTTTCTATTCAATCTTCAAACACAATAGAGATTATTGTAGGCCTTGTTGGGCTTTTATTAATAATATTTTATTTTTACCTTTTAAAGAAAACAGAAAATTAAATATAGCCTAATTCAAATTTAATTAAATACTCTATATTTTTAGCTTAAATATAGAGTTTTTATTTTAGATTTAAATAATTACTTCCTAAAACTTTATTATTCTCATCTAAAATATAAATTATTGAATGTTTTTGAAAACAATTATTAGGAATTTTAAAAGAAAAATTAGCTTGATTAAATATAGTTTTAAAACATACTTTTGGTAGTTTGTTTTTTTCGCTCTCCTCATTATAAACTAATAATTTATTACCAATAAAATCTTTTTTACCAAATATAGTAACTAAATTATTATTTGTAATCTTTAAATCTAATTTTTGATTTCTTAAATCATTATAATGTTTTTGAAAAGATTGCTTAAAAGCTTTAACCCAAAAATCTGCATTTGAAATAATAATGCTTTCATCATTTTTAAAAAACCCATTATAACCCCAATTATTAGTACCGGACAAAACAATGTTTTTATCAACAATTAAAGTATGCTGATGAATATATGGATTAAAATAATCTTCTTTGATTTTAATTTGATTATTAAAATCCAGAGTTTTGTAAAGATCACTTACAATCTCTATATTTTTTTTAGTTTTTTGATCAGCCCAGCCAACTAATCTATCTAGCATGGAATCATTAGACCAAATATAATAATCATCAGTAATAATTTTAACTTTAACCCCTTGTTTAGCTTTTTTTAAAATAGCGCTAGCAACATCTTCGTCTGTGAATCTCCATATTATAATATCAAGACTTTTATCAGCTGACTCAATTAAATCAATTAAGCGTTGTTTAAGAGAATTTTTTCTAAAACCAGGCGAAAACCAAACTTCAACCCAACCATTATTATATTGAATTTTTCTACTAAACGGTTTGTAGTTATTGGTTCTAATTTTTTTATGCCCCCTTAAACCTTTTGATAAAAGATTATATTCTTCCTTAAAGGCATTGATAATTGATCTGTTTTTAGTTTTTAAAATAAAACTAGGATCATATTTTTCTTGAAGGTGAGTATAATTAAAAGATCCAAATAACAACTTCTCTTGATTTGTTTCTTTATCAAAAATAGTAAATTTATTATGCATATAATCACCAGTTTTATTTAAAGGATCGCCTAAATAATTTAAATTTAGTCCAGATATATCTTGAAAAACTTGTTCATGTTTTTCTTTGCGACTTTTATCTAAAATAAGATTAACCTTAACTCCTTGTTTTTGTGCTATGTCCAGAAAATCTACTATTTTTCTTTCATCAATAGAGTAAACACACATATCAATACTTGAGTCTGAATTATCTATACTTCTTGTTATAAGATCACTTAATTTAGAAGTATGCATAGAATCATTAAAAAAAACCTCGCCTTGAAAATTTTCATTTTTAATAATTTCTTTTTTAGGTAAATAAAACTTACTTTTAGAGACACTAAATAGATCTAAATCAGTTTTAAAAGAAAAATAAACTAAAGCTCCCCCAATTAATAAAATTAAAAGG
>CAZBSA010000040.1:0-5694 GCA_964494785.1 uncultured Gammaproteobacteria bacterium
ATTAACCCTATAAATGAAAAAGAAATAAAAGTATTTGTAGGAGATTATGTTTTAATGGATTATGGAACAGGAGCAATTATGGCTGTACCAGCTCATGATGAAAGGGATTTTGATTTTGCTAAAAAACATAATATTGATATTATAGAAGTTATAAAACCTAAAAAAGGAGATTCACCCTTACCAGAGAACTCTTATGAAGGAGAAGGTGTTTTAGTAAATTCAGGCCCTTTTTCTGGTTTAACCTCTAAAAAAGCAAGAGAGAAAATGACTGAGTTTCTTGAGAAACAAGATAAAGGAAGAGATAAGATAAATTACAAAATGAGAGATTGGCTTATTTCTCGTCAAAGATACTGGGGCACTCCAATTCCTATGGTTAAATGTGAAAAATGTGGATTTGTGCCAGTACCAGAAAAAGATTTACCAGTTGAATTACCTGACTTAGATGACTTTAAGCCTACATCTCAAGGCGAGTCACCCTTGGCTAAAGTTGATGATTTTGTTAACACTACTTGTCCTAAATGTGGGGGGCAAGCTAAACGTGAAACTGATACAATGGATACATTTGTTGATTCAGCTTGGTATTATATAAGATATGCTGATAATAAAAATAATAAAAAGATTGCTAGTAAAGAAAAACTTAAAAAATGGTTGCCAGTTGATCTTTATGTTGGGGGAGAAGAACACGCTATACTTCATCTTTTATATGCCAGATTTATAACAAAAGCCCTACATGATATGGGTTATGTTGATTTTAAGGAACCGTTCCCAAAGCTTTTTTGCCAAGGCATGGTTTATCGTAATGGAGAAATTATGTCTAAATCTCGTGGCAATGTAGTTAACCCTGATAATTTTATAAAAAAATATGGTTTAGATACAATGAGGCTTTATGAAATGTTTATGGGGCCAGCTAAACAATCTAGTGAATGGTCTGATAAAGGAGTAAAGGGTTGTCGTCGTTTTTTAGAAAAAGTATGGAGATTGCAAGAAAAACTTGAAAAAGGATTTAAAGATAGTGACGAAGTAATAAGAGAAATGCACAAAACCATTAAAAAGGTTACTGAAGATATTAATGATTTTCAATTTAATACAGCTGTAGCTGCTTTAATGGATTTTTCTAATACTCTTTCAAAGCAAGATAAAATATCAAAGAAAGTATATAAAAAGTTTATTATCCTTTTAGCTCCAATGTCACCTTGTATTGGAGAAGAAATGTATAAAAGGCTGGATGGGAAGAAAAAATCTGTTTTTAGGTCTAATAAATGGCCTAAATATGACTCTAAGCTTATAAAAGAAAAGCAAATCACCCTAGTAATCCAGGTTAATGGTAAGGTGAGAGAAAAAATAGAAGTTGAGGCTGGTATTTCAAAAAAACAAGCTAAAGAGAAAGCAATAGCAAGTGACAAGATTAAAAAAAGGGTTAAAGGAAAAGATATTAAAAAAATAATTTTTGTACCAAATAAATTAATTAATATTGTAGTCTAAGATATTAGCCAGCGTAGCTCAGTTGGCTAGAGCGCTGCTCTCGTAAAGCAGAGGTCCTGAGTTCGAATCTCAGCGCTGGCTTATTGGATAATATATCTTATTAATATTTTATTATAATATTTATAAATCTACATGATTAAATTTGTTAATGTTACTAAAAAATACAAACCTGATATTTATGCTTTAAATAGCGTTTCTTTTCATATAAGACCATCTGAGTTTGTTTCCATTGTTGGTCAATCAGGAGCAGGCAAAAGTACTATTATAAAGCTTTTATTAGCTCAAGAAAAAGCAACGCAAGGTAAAATAATTATAGGGGGTTGGGATATATCTGATATTAAAGCAAGTGAAATTCCTATTTTAAGAAGACAAATTGGGGTAGTATTTCAAGATTTAAAACTTTTACCTAAAAAAACTGTTTATGAAAATATTGCTTTTGCCCTTCAAGTAGTTAATGCTAACAAAAAAGAAATACCTCAAACAGTTGATCAAGTACTTGATGTAGTTAATCTCAGGCATAAAAAAGATAAATTTCCAAAACAATTGTCAATAGGGGAGGCCCAAAGAGTTGTAATTGCTCGATCTTTAGTTCATAAACCAAAAATTTTAATAGCCGATGAACCAACCGGGAATCTTGATCCTATTGCTACCAGAGATATTTTACAACTTTTAGAAAAAATTAATGAATTTGGCACTACTGTTCTTTTAGTAACTCATGATAGAGAAATTGTTAATTTAGTTAAAAGAAGAGTTATAAGCTTAGATAATGGTAGAATTATAGGAGATCAAGTTAAATCAGGCAGGTATGTTATATAAATTAAAAATATTTGATTGTAGATTTTATTAGTGATATAATTAAAAAGTAAGTAATTAATTAATATAATTTTTATTAATTATGTCTAAAGAAAAAAAAGTAGGTAAAATTACTCATTTTTTTGGGAAAATTAATGTTGGAGTTTTAGAATTAGATAATGCTTTAAAAGTTGGGGATAAAATTCATGTTATGGGCGGAGATGGTAACAGGGATTTTACTCAAGAAGTTACTTCTTTACAGGTTGAGCATGAAAATATTAAAAAAGCAAGCGCTGGTGATGCAGTTGGGATAAAATTAGAAGAACAAGCTAAAGAAGGAGATGAGGTTTATTTTGCAGAAGAAGAGTAATATTTATTAAAAAGCTAGAAGAGTTGCTTATGGAAAAGAAGAAAAAGAAAGAAAAGGTTAACTTTGGTAAAGCTAAATTAATTAATTTAAGTTATATAGTTGTTTTGTTTAATCCAATTCCGGCTGGAATAATTTTAGGTTATATTCTAAGAACAAATAAATCAACTAGAAAAGATGGAAATTTAATTATGATTTTATCAGGGGTTTGGGGAATAGTTAATTTGATCTTAACCCAAAGATTGCTTGGACTTTAATATGAGAATTAAAATAGATTTTAGTTTACTGAAATTAAACACAAGAGACTTTTTAGGAAAATGTGGTTATAGACCAATCAAGTCTAGACATAATAAATTTAGTTATGTTAAAAGTTTAAGAGGTGATAGGTTTCCTAGATTTCATATTTACGTAAATGATTATGGCTTAAATCTTCATTTAGATCAAAAAGCTCCAAGTTATAAAGATTCTCATGCTCATAGTGGTTTGTATAATGGTAAATTAGTTCAAAAAGAAACTCAAAGAATTAAAAAATATTTAGCTTTATATCAAAGTTAAAATATGTTTTCTTTAATTTAAAACTTACTAAAAGAAAAAAGGAAGGCCTTAAGCCTTCCCTTTTATTTTGAATCCTCCTTTTGTAAAAGGTGCTGAAAGGAGTCGAACCTTTAAAAGTGACCTTGCACAGCCACTGCGTTACCACTTCGCTACAGCACCACTAGTTATTTTTACAATAGTATTTTAAATATTTTTGTCAAATGATTTATTGACAAAATTCTAGATTTTTGTAAACATAATAAAAAAGATGGTTCTTTAAATTAGAAAGGAGGAACTAAAAATGAATGATTTGATTTATCTAATTTGTCCGGTTAGGAAATTAACAAAAAGTCAAAAAAAAGAAATAGATCAGTATATTAAAATGCTTAAAAGCCAAGGTAAAGATGTTAAATGTCCTTATTCTGACACAGACCAAGATGATGAAGTAGGGCTTAGAATTGTTAAAGAACATGAAAAAGATATTTTGGAAAGAGATAATATTCATATTTATTGGGACCCAACTTCAACAGGAAGTCTATGGGATTTAGCTCAAGTTAGACTTGCTCAAATGTTAGGAATAGAGAAAAAAATTCTTTGGATAAATACAAGACCTGATTTAATAGATTTTGGATTTATTTGGGATTGTAGTGCTAATATCAAACTTAATAAGAATGAAAACTCATTTAGGTTAATTTGGAAGCATAATGATAAAGTTAGTCTTTGGAAAATGGCTCAAATTAGAATGTTGAAGAAACTAAGACCTGATATAGGGTTTTTTATTAAAAACATTAAAGATTTAGACATTGATTCTTATAAATCTTATAAAAATGTAATGATTGCCACTGCTTTAGGACTTAAAAATTGTTTTAGCCGAGACAAATTAAAAAAGAAATTAAACAAATTCAAGAGAAGGAAATAATTCCTTCTCTTTTTTAATTTAAATCCTTGACACCTTTTTAAAAAGATTTTATAATTTAGCACTGAAAGGTCTTGACTGCTAAAATTTTAATTAAATTTTTAATCAATTTATTTTATGGCTAAATTAAATCTTAAACCATTAGGTAGTCGACTTATAGTAAAGCCAATTGTTGAAGATGAAGTAAGTAAAGCAGGTATAGTTTTACCAGAAACTGCTAACAAGAAAAAACCTCAAAAAGGTAAAGTCTTAAAAGTAGGAGATGGCAAAACTTTATCAAATGGTAAAAAAGAAAATATTGAAACAAAGGTCGGTGATAAAATTCTATTTGAAAAATATGGTTCTAATGAATATAAACTTGGAGATCAAGAATTTTTAGTTGTAGACTACGATAATGTCGTAGCTATAATAAAGTAAGTAATTAATTTAATTTTAATCTTATGGCTAAACAAATAATATTTGATGAAAAGGCTAGAAAGTCTTTAAAAACTGGAGTAGACAAATTAGCTGCTGCTGTAAAGGTTACCTTAGGTCCAGTTGGGAGAAACGTAGCTCTAGACAAAGGTATGGGTAGCCCCACTATTACAAATGATGGTGTTACAGTAGCTGAAGAAATTGACTTAGAAGACAAGTATGAAAATGTAGGAGCTAGCCTTTTAAAAGAAGTTGCTTCTAAAACTAATAATATTGCTGGAGATGGTACTAGTACTGCTGTTATTTTAGCTCAAAGCATAATTTCAGCTGGTTTAAAGCATGTTGCAGCTGGTGCTAACCCAAGGCAAATTAAATCTGGTATTGACAAAGGCGTAGAAAGTATTGTAAAAGAACTAAAAGATAATATTGCTCAACCTGTTTCTACTAAAGACAAAATTAAACAAGTTGCTTCTGTTTCTGCTAATGATGATGAAGTAGGAGAAATTATTGCTCAGGCAATGGAACAAGTAGAAAAAGACGGAGTTATCACAGTAGAAGAATCTCAATCTTTTGGAATGGATTTAGAAGTTACTGAAGGCATGCAATTTGACGAAGGTTATGTTTCGCCTTATATGGTAACTAATGAAGAAAAAATGTCAGCTGAATTTTCTGATCCTTATATTTTAATTACTGATGAAAAAATTTCTTCTCTTCAAAGCATTTTGCCTCTTTTAGAAAAAATGGCAAATGAAAATAAAAAGGAATTAGTTATTATAGCTGACGGAGTAGAAGGTGAAGCCTTAGCTACTTTAGTAGTTAATAAATTAAGGGGCCGCTTTAATGTTTTAGCGGTAGAAGCACCAGGATTTGGTGATACTAAAAAGCAAAACCTTCAAGATATTGCCGTTTTAACTAATGGCAAAGTAATTAGTGAAGATGTTGGTTTAAAGCTTGAAAACACTCAAATCAGTGATTTAGGTCAAGCTAGAAAAGTAGTTTCTAAGAAAAAAGAAACTACCATAGTTGGTGGAAAAGGTAAAAGCAAACAAATTAAAAAAAGAGTTGAAAAAATTAAAAAACAAATAGAAAATGCTGATTCTGATTTTGACAAAGAAAAACTTGAAAAAAGATTAGCTAAATTAGCTGGTGGAGTTGCTGTTATAAAAGTTGGAGCTGCTACTGAAACAGA
>CAZBSA010000041.1:0-5568 GCA_964494785.1 uncultured Gammaproteobacteria bacterium
TCAGCTTCTCAAGCTGGAAATTGGGGTTCGATTCCCCATGGGAGTATTTTTTTATTAGTATTTACATTATTTATAAAGTATTTTATACTTATAATAGGTTAAAATATTTTAAAAATTTTTTATGGCTAAAGAACAAATTAAACAAGAAAAACCCTTACAAACAGAAAAAGAACCTTCTGTTAAAAAGAAAAACAAAGAAAAACCTTCTTTAGAAGTTGAGCCAAAGTCAGGGAAAGAAAGAAAAGACTTAGAAAAAAGAGTTCAAAAAGAAAAACCTTCAATAAGGCAAGTCTTTAAAAGAACTAAAAAGAGTGTAAAAGAGCAAACAAACGAAAATATAGCAATTCAAGAGATAGAAAATATTTTATCACAAGATATGGATTCTTATTATGATAGTATGTCACCTGATAAGAAAAATGAGTTTAAAAATAAAGGTGAAAAAACAGCAGTAAAAATTAAAGGTATTTTAGCAAAGGCAAAAATAGCTGTTAATAAAATTATTAATCTAATAGAAGGTTGGCTTTTGGTTATACCTGGGGTGAATAAATATTTTCTAGAACAAGAAGCTAAAATTAAAACTCAAAAGATTTTAGATTTAGCAAAAAAGAAAAAAAATAATTAATTTTTATGAATCAACTTTTTACATTGATTATACAAGCATTTTTTTTAATATTAGTTTTAGGTGTTGTTGTTTTTATTTTATTTAAAATAATTATACACTATATTAGAAAAAAACATCAATATGATTTTGCTTTTAAAAAGCAGGTCCTTTTAGTTAAAGTGCCAAAATTTGACTCTGATAATAAAGAAAACTCCAAACCTGCCAAAGAGATGCTTAAGCCAATGGAAAATTTTTTTGACACTTTGGCCGGTTTAAAATCTAAAAAAAGTATTAAAAATTATTTTACTGGGTTTTCAGATAATATTTCTTTTGAAATAGTAGCTAATAAGAAGGGCATTATATCTTTTTATATTGTTGTACCAAAAAAAATAGAAAGCTTTTTAAAAAAACAAATTCATGCTCAATTTCCTGATGCTGAAATACAAAAGGTTAAAGATTATAATATATTTTTATCCCAAGGCGAAGTAACAGGAGCTTTAATGAAGCTTAAGCGATCTTCAATCTTTCCAATTAATACATATATAAATCAAGAAACTGATCCAATAAATTCAGTTATTAATTCTTTAAGCAAAATACCAGACGAGGATACTGCTTGTATTCAATTTGTAGTTAGATCTGCTGAAAAATCCTGGCATAATAAAGGCCCTAAAATTGCCCAAGAAATGCAAGATGGTAAAAGCTTAGAACAAGCCATGAAAGGGGGCAATTCAGGTAATATTTTTAATATAATAGGTAAAATATTTAAATTTTTCTCTTCCAGCTCAAATAAAAATCAAGATATTAGCAAAGAAGATAAAAAGCACAAAATTACTCCTAGAGAAAATAAAATGATTGAATCAATGGAAGAAAAAGCAAGTAAAGCTGGTTTTGAAGTAAATATAAGAATAATAGCTTCTGCTCAAAGCAAACAAAGAGCAAAAATGTATCTTGATAACATAGTTAACTCTTTTTCTCAATATAGCAGTTATAAATACGGTAATAGCTTTCAAAAGGCTGGCCAAAAAACATCTAAAATAATTCATAATTTTATTTATAGAAATTTAAATACTAAAACGTCATTTATTTTAAATGCTGAGGAAATGACTAGTGTTTATCATTTTCCTGTCTCTACTAATAAAACACCTAACATTAACTGGTTAACTGCTAAAAAAGCGCCTGCTCCAGCCGGAGTACCTGATCAAGGTATTTTATTGGGAAAAAATATATATAGAGGAGAAGAAAAAGAAATTAGAATAAAAAAAGAAGATAGAAGACGTCATATTTATGAAATTGGTAAAACTGGTACAGGAAAATCCTATTTTATGACTAATCTAGCTATTCAAGACATTCAAAATGGGGAAGGAGTATGCCTTTTAGATCCTCATGGTGATTTAATTGAAGATGTATTAGAATATATTCCAAAAGAAAGAGCTGAAGATGTAATTTATTTTAATCCGGCTGATACAAAGCGGCCTATGGGGCTTAACTTATTAGAATATGATCCAAAATATCCAGAACAAAAAACTTTCCTTGTTAATGAAATAATAAATATTTTTGATAAATTATATGATCTTTCAAAAACTGGTGGTCCTATATTTGAGCAATACATGAGAAACGCTTGCCTTTTAGTAATGTCTCATCCTGAAAGTGGGTCTACTTTAATGGAAATACCAAAGGTTTTATCTGATACAGAATTTAGAAAATATAAATTAAGCCAATGTAAAAACCAAGTAGTAAAAGATTTTTGGATTAAGCAAGCTGAAAAAGCAGGTGGAGAAGCTGCCTTAGAAAATGTAGTGCCTTATGTTTCTAGTAAATTAAACCAGTTTGTTTCTAATGATATTATGAGACCTATTATTGGCCAACAAAAAAGTGCTTTTAATTTAAGAAAAGTTATGGATCAAGGTAAAATCCTTTTAGTTAACCTTTCAAAGGGTAAAATAGGAGAAAAAAATGCTTACTTATTAGGATTAGTTTTAGTGGGTAGAATTTTAATGTCAGCCCTTGGTAGAACTGATATGCCGGAAGAAAAAAGAAAAGATTTTTATCTTTATATTGATGAGTTTCAAAATTTTATAACAGAAAGTATTAATACAATTTTAGCAGAAGCTAGAAAATATCACCTTAATTTAACTATGGCTCATCAATTTATAGGTCAGCTAGTTAATGGCCAAGATACTTCAATAAGAGATTCAATTTTTGGTAATGTTGGTACAACTATTGCCTTTAATGTTGGGGTTGAAGATGCAGAATTTTTGGAAAAACAATTTAAACCTGTTTTTAATGCCTATGATCTTGCTAATATTGAAAAATATCATGCTTACATCAAACTTTTGGTTGATAATCAAAATATAGAACCCTTTAATATTAAAGGGTTGCAAAGAAGGCCGGGGAATAAAGAAATAGCTGATATAGTTAAAAAAATGTCCAGATTAAAATACGGTAGAAATAGAAAAAGTATTAAAAGAGATCTAGATAACAGGAATCAAAAAATAAAAAAACAAATTAGGAATACTAAAAAAGAAAAGAGAATATAACTAAAAATTAACTAAGAATAAATAAAATGGTTTTATACCGTAAATATCGACCTCAAAAATTTTCAGAAGTAATTGGGCAAGATAAAATTATTAAAATCTTAAAAAATGAAATTAAAGAAGATAAGTTAGTTCATGCTTATCTTTTTACTGGTCCAAGGGGTTTAGGAAAAACTACCACAGCAAGGCTTTTAGCAAAATCTTTAAACTGTTTAAATAGAAAGTCTAATCAGAGTGAGCCTTGTAATAAATGTAAAAATTGTAAATCCATTAATAAAGGTAATTTTTTAGATTTGATTGAGTTAGATGCTGCTTCGCAAACGGGGGTAGATAATATTAGAAAAAATGTTATTTCAAATAGTAAAATACCGCCAAGAACAGGCAAATATAAAATTTTTGTTATTGACGAAGCTCACATGCTTTCACCTTCGGCCTTTAATGCGCTTTTAAAAACCCTGGAAGAACCACCTGAATATGTTGTATTTATACTAGCCACTACAGAATTTCATAAACTACCCGAAACTATAGTTTCTAGATGTCAAAGATTTGATTTTACCAAAGTGTCTTTAAAAAAAATAGTTAAAAAATTAAAAGAGATTGCTAAAAAGGAAAAAGTAAAAATAGGAGATAAGATATTAAATATGATAGCTTATAGATCAGAAGGCTGTGTAAGGGACGCAGAAGGTCTTTTAAATCAACTTCTTGCTATTGGGGAAAAAGAAATTACTATGAATAATGCTAGTCTTGTAGTACCCCCAACAAAAACAAATGAAGTGGTTAGTCTTTTAAAATATATATTTGCAAAAGAAGAAGATAAGGCTATTAAATTAGTTAATGAATTTTTTGATAAAGGTGGCAATTTAGAACAATTTTTATCAGATACAATTGATTTTTTAAGAAAAATAATGTTTACCAAGCTTGGTCTTGAAAAAAATAATCTAGAATGGCAATTAGATGAAAAGTTAAAAAAGGAGATAAAAAAGTTTTCTAAAATAAAAATGGATCAACTAGTCAAAGTAACTGAAAGCTTTATAAACTTACAAACTAAACCTAATTACGAAAAAATACCCCCATTTTTATTAGAAATAAATATTGTTAAACTTTGTAAGAAATTATAATCGGGGGTCGTCTAACGGCAGGACAAATGGTTCTGGGCCATTTAATCCAGGTTCGAATCCTGGCCCCCGAGCCAAATCATTTGAGTTTTAAATCAATATTAAATAATATAAATGATCATAATAAGTGTATTTTTAAAATATATAGCAATTGGATTTTTAGCAAAGCTTTTTTCTAGTTTTGATGATATGGCAGCAAGAATACCAATTATTGCTCATTTTGCCAAAAATAGAAAAAGTAGAATTGCATTTTGTTTTGGTAATTTAATTGCAGTTATTTTAACAACAATAGTTGCTTATTTTGTAGCTGATTTGTTAAAAGGGATTGAGAATATTCATATCTTTGCTTCTTTGTTAATTGTTGCATTAGCTTTTATAATATTTTTTGATTTATTTGGAAAAAAGAAAAAAGAAAGAGTTAAAAAGAAAAAAGAAAAATTTGTTAAAAAGGTTGATGAAATTGATAATTTTTTAAAATTAACTTTTATTGGGTTTATTTTTTCATTAGTAACTTTATTAGATGATTTAATAGTGATAGCTCCTTTGTTCTTAACTTCTATTTTAAATAATATATTTATTGTAGTTGGAATTTTACTGTCTACTTTTATACAACTTTTTATTGTAATATACTTTAGCCAAAAAATATATAAACTAAAACATATTAAAGAAATGGCCTCAATTGGGCTAATTATTTTAGCAGGGTTAGTTTATTTTCAAATATTATAAAGGTAATTAATTATATTTTAATTTTAAAATTATGTATTGTTCAAATTGTGGCAAAGAAGTGCCTAGAAATACAAAGTTTTGTCCTAATTGTGGAGCAAAATTAACCTCAAGTGGTCTAGCTGATTCAAACGTTAAATACGCTGGATTTTGGGTTAGATTTATTGCCATTTTAGTAGATGGTATTATCGTGGGGATTGTATTTAGTCTTGTAACTTCTTTATTTAATATCCCCAAAGATAGTGGTTTAATTAATTTAGCCTCTACCATAGTAGGTTGGCTTTATTTTGCTCTTATGCAAAGCTCAGACAAACAAGCTACTTTAGGGAAGACTTTATTTAATATTAAAGTAGTAGATTCTAATTTAAAAAGAATCAGCTTTAAAAGGGCTACAATCAGATATTTTAGCAAATTTTTATCTGCTTTTATTTTATTTATAGGCTATATAATGGCTGGTTTTACTACTAAAAAGCAAGCTTTACATGATAAGATTGCTAAAACCTATGTAATTAAAAATGAATAAATTAAATAATTTATAATTTTATGAAAAAAAGCATTAATTTAATTTTTATCTTAATTTTTTTAAGCCTTTTTT
>CAZBSA010000042.1:0-5184 GCA_964494785.1 uncultured Gammaproteobacteria bacterium
GTCTTATTACGGAAGATCTTTTATTAAAGATGAAAAGAAAATTTATAAGTTTTTAAAAGAAGCACTTTTAGAAAAATGGCAAAAGGCGAGAATATGGAAAAATGTAGAGTGGGAGAAGGGTGATTACAAATATATTTGTAAACCTGATTTTAAAGGCTCAATTGAAGAAATGGCCGGATTAGAAGAAATTTTTAAAGATAATAAAAAAGTGTATCAGCTTTTTTACGCTGGAGGTATTATAAAAAAATAAAAAGTTATGAAAACTCCAATAAACATTATTAAGATTAATGTTACTTGCTAGGTTAATATAAAGTAATAGAAATAAAGCCATAGAATTTCTTTATCATTTTTTTAGAATTTTAGCAATTTATTTCAAATTAGATACGATTTGTGATAAGATATAAGTAGTTTATTAATATTTAATCAAAAAAATTATGAGTATTGAGAAAATGGGTCAAAGTTCGCCCAAAAAAGAACCAAGAGAGGAAAAATTTTCAAACAATTATGAATCTCATGCTTCTTCTGAAGCACGAGAAGGGTATACTCTTGAAAAATTCTCCTCTAAAGAGAATTTATATAAATACATGGAAGAGGTAAGGCAATCAAATTCTAATGAAGCACATGGTTTTGTAATTGAAAAAGAAGGTCAATTTTTGTTTTACTACCAACTTGGGGATGATGCAATTTCTGTAGAACTCCCACAAGACATTGATTATAGTTGGCACAGTCACCCTGATAACAATATTTCGGAGATAGGTTTTAAAGAACAAGAGTTACCTGATAATATATCAGAGGACATAAAAGCATTCGCAAAAGATTTAGTAGAAGCATATGCTAGTGTAGATGAAATTTCTCCTCAAAAGATATCCTTAGTGGATATGATAAATATTGTTACCCATAGCAGAAAAGGAGACTTAATTTCTTTACCACAAGGACTTTTGGATGTAAAGTTTTCTGAATCTGAGGCAGGGTCATTAGTTTATGATTATGCAAATGATGTTAATGAAAAATGGAAGAGTTTAGTATCGCAAGTAAAACCTAAGCTAAAAGAAAAAAATCTTCAAGAGCTACAAGAATTAAGAATAAATATGGTTTTAGAATACTATGATTATGCTATTACAAGATTTTCAAAATTATTAGAAGATATTGGTTATGAGAAAATGGAACAGGATAATTTTTTAGAAATTTTAGAAAAAATAGGATTAGCATATAATTTTAAAAAGATTTAATTTTCTAAACCCGCCAAAAGCAGTCAATCTGGTTTATTAATTATGCAAAAGATAAAAAAGTGCATCAGCTTTTTTACGCTGGAGGTATTATAAAAAAATAAAAAATGATGAAATATAAAAGTAGAAAGTGTTTATGAAAAAAATTTGGTCATTAAAAGATGTTTTCTTATTTTTTTTAATAGTTATTTTAGGGTTTGGGGTTTTAACTCTTGTCTTTTTTTTAATTGAAGCAAGTCCTTTTATTATCTCTATAGTTTTAGATTTTGGTTTATTTATTATAGTATGTTCTACTCTTTGGTACTTTCTTAAGAAAAATAAAATATCATTAGATGATTTTGGTTTTAATGACGTTTCTTTTAAGTTTTTTTTATTAAGTTTTGTCTTGGGAATTGCTGTTTTATTTATTGGTAGTTATTTAACAATGTCTTTGAGTAAATTAGTGGGTTTAGGGATTGATTCTGATTTATCTTTATTTAAAGATATAATTGGAGAAATAAATTGGTCTAAGATTTATATTTTTAAACTTACTGTTGGTATATTACTTCCTTTGGCTGAAGAGATATTATTTAGGGGAGTATTATTTAGGTTTATAAGGGGTAGAAAACCTTTTCTTTTTGCTGCTATTTCAAGTTCATTGATATTTGCTATAGCGCATTTTAGTTTAATGGGGTTTATTACATTTTTTCTTTTAGGTTTTGCTTGTGCTTATATTTTTGAAAAGAGTAAATCAATTTTTTATTCTTTTATGGTTCACGGAATATTAAACTATATGACTATAAATTTATTTGTTATGAATATGATGCTAAATAGTAGTTAAGAAATTTTAAGTTTATAATATAGTTTTAAGCTATATGGCAAAAAGTAAGTTAAAATATATTTAAGAATAATTTTGTGTAAAAATATTTTTTATAAATTAAATTATATAAAAAATACCTTTTAAATAACTAGTTTTTTAAAAAAATTATAGTTTTATATAACTATCCTTGATTAAATTTTTTAATCTGATACAATTAAATTAATTATTAAAATATATGTTCCTTGGGAACGTTTTTTATGTAAATAAATTATGAAAGATAATAAATTTTGGACAACTTTTATATCAATCATTCTTTTAGCAATTGTGGCTCTTTTAGTTAATATTCCACAATTGCCATCTTGGATTCCAGGCCATAGTTGGTTTTCAAAACAAAAAATTCATTTAGGTCTTGATATGCAAGGTGGTACTCAGCTGGTTTATGATACAGATACAAGTGATATACCTAATAAAAAAATAGATAGTGCAATTCAGGGAGTAAGAGATGTTATTGAGAGAAGAGTTAACGTTTTTGGAGTGACTGAGCCTGATGTTAGAACAGCTCAATCAGATGGAAAACACCATATTATAGTAAGTCTTCCTGGAGTTAAAGATATTGAAGCTGCAATTGACATGATAGGGGAGACTCCTATTTTAGAATTTAAAGAGCAAGCAAAAAGACAAGGTTTAACCGAACAAGAAAAACAATCTATTAAAGAAAGCAATGCAAAGACAAAAGAAAAAGCAGAAGATGTTTTAAAAAAAGCTAATCAGCCTGGAGCTGATTTTTCTAAATTAGCTGAAAAATATTCAAGTGATACAGGCTCAAAAGATAATGGGGGAGATTTAGGTTGGTTTAGTAAAGGAAAAATGGTGCCTGAGTTTGAAAAGGCAGTTTTTGAAGATTTAAAAATAGGAGAAGTAACTGATAAGCTAGTAAAAACTCCATTTGGTTATCATATTATTAAAAAGCTTGATCAAAGAATGGTAGAAAAGGAAACTAATAATTCTGATAAAGAGGATGATCAAGCTACTAATCAAGAAAAAGATTTAAAAGATTCAGAAAAAATAAAAGAAGTTAGGGCAAGTCATATATTATTCCCAACTATGTCAGAATCACAAGTTAAGCAATCTCCAAAATGGCAATATACTGGATTAACTGGAAAACAATTAGAAGATGCATATATTTCCTTTAATTCAAGAACTAATGAACCTGAAGTTACGCTTGATTTTAATAAAGAAGGAGAAAGATTATTTGGAGAAATTACAGAAAGAAATGTAAATAAACCAGTTGCTATATTTTTAGATGGATCACCTCTTAGCACGCCAACGGTTCAAGAGCCTATAAAAAGTGGTAAAGCAGTAATTACGGGTAAGTTTTCTATTAAAGAGGCTAAAGAGCTAGCTAGACGTCTTTCAGCTGGAGCTTTGCCAGTTCCAATTGAAATAATTAGTCAGCAAAATATTGGACCAAGTTTAGGTCAAGAATCCGTTCAAAAAAGTTTTATTGCGGGTATTTTAGGGTTTTTAGTAATAGTAGCCTTTATGGTTCTATTATATAAAAAACAAGGGGCAATAGCTTCCTTAGCTCTTTTAATTTATACTTTTATAGTTTTAGCTCTTTTCAAGCTTATACCTGTAACCTTAACTTTAGCTGGTGTAGCTGGTTTTGTAGTATCACTAGGTATGGCAGTTGATGCAAATATTTTAATTTTTGAAAGAATCAAAGATGAAAAAAGACTAGGTAAATCAGGGGCTACAGCTCTAAGAGATGGTTTTTCTCATGCTTGGACAGCTATTAGAGATGGTAATATAACAACCTTAATAGTTTGTTTTATATTATATCAATTTGGGGCTAGTTTAATTAAAGGTTTTGGTTTAACACTTGGAATTGGAGTTTTGGTAAGTATGTTTAGCGCTATGGTAATAACTAAAACATTTTTAAGATTAAAAGTAAAAGAATAATATGTTTGATTTTGTAGGAAAACGTAAAATATTTTTTATAATCTCAGGAGTTTTAATAGGACTTTCTATTTTAGCTTTAATTTTATTTGGTTTAAATCTGGGAATTGATTTTACAGGTGGAACTATGATGCAAGCTAAGTTTTCAAATAAAGACGTTAGTGTAGATAAAATAGAAAGTAGTCTTGCTTCTTTAAAACTTTCTGATGTTACAGTTCAAAAATCTGGAGAAAATACCTTTATTATGAAATTTAAAAGTGAAGCTGGTCATGAGGTAAAAGAGAACATGCATCAAAAAATTGTAAAAGAATTAGAAAAAATAGGAGAATTTAAAGAAGAAACTTATACTTCTATTGGCCCTGTGATTGGGAAACAAATGAGCAAAAAGGCTCAGACTTCAATTATTTTAGCTTTAATTGCAATAATCTTGTATATTGCTTGGGCATTTAGAAAAGTAGCTAAATTTGCTGGGAAAAAAGAGTCTTGGAGGTATGGATTAGGGGCTTTAGTAGCTCTTTTTCATGATGTAGTTATTCTTTTAGGGTTTTTTGCAGTTTTTGGGCGTTTAGCTGGAGTGGAGATAAATGTTGCTTTTGTAACGGCTCTTTTAACAGTTTTGGGTTATTCTGTTAATGATACTATTGTGATCTATGATAGAATTAGAGAAAATATTATTTTAGGTAAATTTAAAAATTTAGCTTCTGCTATTAACCACTCTTTAAATGAGACTATTGTAAGATCTTTAAACACTTCTTTAACAACCCTTTTTGTTTTATTAGTAATTTATTTTTTTGGAGGAGCCTCTATTCATAATTTTATTTTAGCAATGATGATTGGAATTGGAGTAGGTACTTATTCTTCTATTGCAATTGCTAGTCCTTTCTTATTATTAAAAAGGGGAAAATAACTGTTTTTATTTAAGGTTAGAATTAATTTTTTAAAATAATATATGCGTGTAGCTTTAGTTCATGATTTTTTAACTCAATACGGAGGAGCAGAAAAAGTTCTTTCTGCTTTTCATGAAATATGGCCTAGTGCTCCAATATATACTTTGTTTTATGATAAATCTTCAATGCGGGGTGCTTTTAAAAACGCTGATGTAAGAGTTTCTCCGATTCAAAATTTACCTTTTGCTAAAAAAAAATATCGTTGGTATTTACCGCTCATGCCTAGTGCAATTGAGCGGTTTGATTTATCTAA
>CAZBSA010000043.1:0-4949 GCA_964494785.1 uncultured Gammaproteobacteria bacterium
CTTGTTTTTCTGAAGAAGAAGGATCTTTTTCTAAGGTTTCTTTTAAATATTCCATCTCTTTTTTATTTAAACCTTTAAACCAATCTAAAATTTCATCATCAGTCCCAATTCCAAAAACCCTTAAAAGAGCAGTAGCAGGAATTTTTCTTTGTCTATCAACTCTAGCCCAAATGATATTATTTCGATCTGTTTCAAATTCTAACCAAGAACCTCGTTCAGGAATAATTTTTCCCCCATAACGAAAACGTCCCCGAATACTTTCTCTACTAATATATACTCCTGGGGACCTAATTAACTGACTTACTATTACTCTTTCAATTCCATTAATAATAAAAGTACCCCTTTTGCTCATTAAAGGGATATCTCCGAAATATACTTCTTGGGTTTGTTTTTTGCCAGACTTTTTATCAATCAAACGAACTTTTACATTGGCTGGCGCTTTATAAGTCAAATTTCTATTACGACTAGTCATTTCATCAAATTTAGGTTCATCTGTTTCACAACTTAAAAAATGCAGTTCATACTTTTTTCCAACTGCATCTTGAATAGGAGAAAATTCTTTAATCACTTCTTCTAAACCCTTGTTTAAAAACCAGTCATAAGAGTCCTTTTGGACCTTAATTAAGTCTGGTAACCCCAAACTATATTTTGACTTTGTAAAATATTTACGTTCACTCATAAATATCTGTTTTAAGCGATAAAATCCCTCCCGGTGTTCCCGAAAGGGCTTTTGATTTTGAATTGACTCTTAACTATTAATTAAAATAAGATTTTAATAGGTTAAAAGTTAAATATTACTAGACCGTAATTTAATATAACAGATTAATATTTTTGTGTCAAGGATTATTTTACTTTTATTTAAAGCAATATTTTAGTTATCCACATCTTTTCCCCAAAGAATGTTTTTAATAACATCTTTATCTTTCCAAGGTATTTTTTTACCTTTTTCTACTATACAAGGCTCTGCTCCTTTACCAGTAACGACAATAATATCATTTTTATTAGCTAAATCAATTGCTTTTTTTAATGCTTTTTTTCTATTTAGAATTTTAAATAACTTATTTTCAGAAAATAATTCATTTTTACCTTTAATACCGGTTAAAATATCATTTAAAATTTCTTGAGGATCTTCCCAAAAAGGATCTTCATTGGTTAATATAACCACGTCCCCATATTTTTCTGCTATCTCCCCTAAAACTGGTCTTTTCCATTTATCTCTACCTCCTCCAGCTGCTCCTAAAACTAAAATTAAATTATTTTGTTTTATATTTTTAAATGTTTTATACACATTTTCAACTTCATCTGGAGTATGGGCTTGATCAACACAAATTAAAGGTTTTTTATTAACAATTTCCATTCTTCCTAAAATACTTTTACGTTTTTCTAATGCTTTTTTGCAAATTTTTAATGATATTTTTAAAGCTTTAGCTGTTGAAATTGCAGCTAAAGAATTATAAACATTAAATTTACCTAAAAGATTTAAATGAATTTCAGTATGTTCAACTTTAAAGTCTATACCGGAAAGATCTAATTTTATATCTTTACCTTTAACTAATTTTACATTATCTCGCGCTTTTTCTTTTTTTATAGTAAAACCATATTTTTTATCAGCTGGATATTTTAAAAAATCTTTAGCATGTTTGTCATCTATGTTTACTATACTAGTTTTTTTAATTTTTTTACCATTGATTTTCTTTTTAGGCATTTTATACAAATGCTTAAAAAGTTTTTGTTTAGCTTTTAAATAATTATCAAATCCTTTATGAGCCTCTATATGCTCTTTGCTAATATTATTAAATAATACTAAATCAAAATTAATACCTTTATGTCTAAACTGATCCAAGCCCTGAGAAGTCACTTCTATTACTGCTATTTCACAATTATCTTTTTTCATTTTATAAAGCCATTTTTGTAAAATAAAACGACCCGGCATTGTCATTCTAATTTTATTTTCAAATTCTTTTTCTCCAATTCTAAAATTAAAAGTAGTGCTTGCTCCTACCTTTTTACCAGATTCTTGTAATATATCAGCTATTAAATTAACAACAGTTGATTTGCCAGCTGTACCAGTTACGCCTATAACAATTAAGTCGTTGCTAGGATTCCCATATATAAAACTGGCTAAATAAGCAATAATTAAATGATAAAATTTAATTATAAATTCTGGAATAAGTGCTTTAATTATTTTTTTAATTTTTTGTAGCATAAAATCAAATTACTCTTTTTATTTATCTTAACTTTAATATGAATAAAAATCAAACCCTAATAAAGAAAAACCCGCAACTATTTTAGTTACGAGTTTAATTAAAGTTTAATAATTTGCTTGCATTAAAACATATACTACAATACCATTTTCTCGTTGCTCTGCGTATCTTTTAATAATATGTGATCCAATAAGCGTGGCACTTGATTTGGTAATTCTTGTCTTACCCACTTGCACCACTTCTTAGAAAAATATTCTGAGATATAAGCTGCACCATCCATTCTGGCCTTGGTTGTAGCAATGGATATATTTTGACTTTGACCAACACCAACACTAAAGATCTTATCATTTTCTATCCAAACTTCTCCAACTTTATTAACAAAATCAGGCCGATCTGGTTTAACAACAACATTGTAAGAACAACTTACTAAGGCAACCATAACTGCTAATATAATTAATTTTTTCATATTCCCTCCTTAAGGGTATTATTTTTTAAATAACTTTTATTATTTTAAATATAGCATAAAATTGGCTTTTTGTCAATAGATATCTTAAAACTTAGTTACATATTTTTTATAAAGATCGCCTCTTTGTTTATAATTTTTAAACAAATTAAAACTAGGAGCCCCCGGTGATAAAAGGCAAACCCCATTGCTAGTATATTTAAAAGCTAATTTTACTGCCCGCTCCATATTATCAACCAAAACATAATTTATATTACTTTTTTTATTCTCCAGTATTTCTTTAATATTCTTACCAGTTTCAGGAAAAAGAATCAAATTATTAATATTACTTTTTAAAATTTCTTTAACTAAATCGTTTAATTTTAAATTATTATTCTCGCCTCCTAAAATTAATGTTTTTAAATTATTTTTAAAACTTTTAATACCTAAAATAGTAGCTTGAGGTACAGTAGCTAAGGAATCATTATAAAATTTAATACCTTGTTTTTTAGCTACAAACTCCATTCTGTGAGGTAAACCTTTAAAATCTTTTACAGAGTTTATAAAAAGTTTTTTATTAATATTAAAAATCTTAGCCACCTTAAAAGCAGCTAAAATATTTAAAAAATTAAAATCTCCAATTAAATTAATTTTACCAATCTCTTTTTTAAATTTATTTAACCTCTGTTTACTAAATCCAATTTTCTGAGCTTTACTTTTTTTAACAATTTTTCTTAAAATAGACTGATTTTTATAAAAAATTAAATAATCATCCTTTTTTTGAAATTTAAAAATATTAGATTTAGCTTTTTTATAAGATTCAAAGTCTTTAAAATAATTTAAATGAGCTGGATAAAGATTTAAAAATAAAGCAATATAAGGAGAATTATTAACAATTTCTAATTGTTGAGCTGAAAATTCATAAACTAAAATATCAGATAAATCTTTTTTAACTAATTTTAAAAGTAATGGTTTGCCTATATTCCCCCCTAAATCAATATTAAAATTTGCTTTTTTCAATACTTTATAAATTAAACTAGCTGTAGTACCTTTTCCTTTTGTACCAGTTACACCAATTATCTTGCCTGAAAAATTATTTAAAATTAAATTACTTTGAGATGTAATTATATGATTTTTTTTCAAATATCTTTTTATATCCTTAAAAGCTATTCCTGGAGTTTTAATAATAACCTGATATTTTTTTAAAGATTTTAAATAATCCTTGCCAAAGAATGTTTTAATATTTTTAAAAGATAAATGAATCTTTTTTTGATCAGCAATTGCTAATTTCTTTTTAGGAAATAAATATCTTAAAGCATTAAAAGTGTCTTTCCCTTCCCTGCCAAAGCCTAAAATTAAGATCTTTTTATTTTTTAAACTTTCAAGCTTCATAAATATTTTTTCTTAACCCATTTAAAACTATTTCATAAATATCTCCAGCTCCCATAATTAAGATTACATCTTTTTTAGTATTTTTAATATTTTTACAAATTTCTTTTTCTTTTAAATAAAAAACATTAGGACAATCAATCTCTTGAACCAATTTCTTAGAATTAATCTTTTTTTTATTTTTTTCTCTACCAGCTACATCAAAAATATCTGTAATAAATATTTTATCTATTAAATTTTTAGATATTTTTTTAAAAATCTTAACAAAATCAGTAAAAAGTAATTTAGTTCTTTGATATTGATGAGGTTGAAAAATTAACTTAACACTTTTATCTTGAAATTCTTCTTTTATAGCCTTACAAGTAGCTAAAATCTCTGTGGGATGATGGCCATAATCAAAAACTAAATCTTTTTTATTTTTATTAATTTTAATTTTCTTTTTTTCAAAACGACGCCAGCAACCTTTAAATTCAGATAATCCTTTTATAATTTCCTCACTGCTTAATCCTAAAACTTTTCCTGCTTTAAAGGCAGCTAAAGCATTTAAAAAATTGTGTTTGCCTGGTATTTGAATGATTTTTTTTATCTTTGCTTTTATTTTTTCATTAATATTATGAAAATCAAAATATTTTTTATCTTTAATTATTTTTTTAATATTTTCATCTCTACCATTTACAATCAAGGATCCATTTTTATCAAGTTTTGATATATATTCTGAAAAAGATTTTAAAATACTATTTAGATCTTTAAAATAGTCTAAATGATCTTTTTCAATATTTGTTAAAATAATTAAATTAGGTTGATAATTTAAAAAAGAATCACTATACTCATCTGCTTCTATTAAAAGAATTTTACTTTTACCTTTTTTAAAGTTTGAGTTATTAAAAACTTTTAATTTGGTCCCCAAAACAACG
>CAZBSA010000044.1:0-4939 GCA_964494785.1 uncultured Gammaproteobacteria bacterium
AAAAAAAAAAAAAAAAAAAAAAAAAAAAAAAAAAGAAAAAAAAAAAGAAAAAAAAGATGAAGTTCAAATAGAAAAAACTAAAAAGGAGGAAAAGAAACAAGCTGAAAAAGCTAATATTAAACAAACAAGTTTTTCTAAAAAAATTAAAACTAAAACTCAAAAAAACTTGAAAAATAAAATAAAAAACAAAAAAACAAAAAAAATGGTAAAAACAAAATTTCAAAAATCTAAAAAACCACGTATTATACTAGTAGCAACAATAATATTTGCTATTCTTTTTATTGCAAGTTTAATTTTCTTGGGAAACCAAAAGGCTCAAAAACAAGAAAATAAAGAGTATAAAGCCTTAATACAAGAAATAGAAAATACCAAATCTCAATTAACTTCAGCCATAATTTCGGAAGATTTATCAGCTAAAGATAGTTTAACTAAAATGGAAAATCTTTTAGAAAAACTCCCTAAAGATACAAATGAAAAAAAAGAACTTTATCAAGATTATTATTCAAGCTATAAAAATGCCTTTTATAATCTTTATAATATAACTCCTATTAGATCCCCAAAAACTGTTTTTAATGCAAAAGAAATAAGCCAAACAGCCCAAGCAGATGATATTGCTAAAATAGGAAATAATCTTTATATCCTAAATAGTACTAATAATCATATTTACCGCTATAATTTAGAAAATCAACAAAAACTTACAATAAACCAGACCTCTCAAAACGTTGGCCTTTTAAATGAAATAAAGAAAATGGACAATGATAACTTAATTGGCTGGACAGGTAATAAAATAGCGACCTTTAATATAGTAGATAAAATTCTTGAACCTTTAGAAATTAAAACTCAGCACCAACAACACATACAAGACATTGCGCCTTATAACAATAGAATTTATACGCTGGAACCAAAAAATAACCAAATATATAAATATTCCAAATCAATTGATAGTTTTAGCAAAGAAACAGCCTGGATTCAAGATAGTACTAATATCAAAGATGCTTATTCTTTTACTATTGATGGTTCTATTTATCTTCTTTTAAAGGCTAATAAAATTGTTAAATTTTATGGCAATGAAAAAGCTGAATTTAATAACCCCAATATTACTCCCCCACTATCTTTAAAATCTAAAATTTATAGTGACTATGATTTAAATAACATTTATATTCTAGATCCACCTTCTAAAAGAATAATAATTTTATCTAAACAAGGCGATATTAAAAAGCAAATTACCAGTCCTAATTTTGGACAGGTTAAAGACTTTGTAATCAGCCAAAATGAATCTAAGGCATATATACTTTCAGATTCTAAAATACATGAAATAGATTTATAAGTTTTATATAAATAAAAAAATCTACGAGGATAAAATACCTCGTAGATTTTATATTAGAATAATCTTTGAAAAAGACTATTTTAAAGTCACCTTAGCACCTGCATCTTCAAGTTTTTTCTTCATTTTTTCAGCATCTTCTGTTGGAACCTGATTTTTAACAATCTTAGGCGCATTATCAGCCATTTCTTTTGCTTCTTTAAGACCAACTGAAACAAATTCCCTAATTCCTTTAATTACAGAAATTTTATTAGAGCCTGTTTCAGTTAACTCTACATCATAAACTGATTTTTCTTCTTTTTCTTCTTTTTCTTCACCATTGCTACCTTGGGCAGGGGCAGCAGCAACAGGTTGAGCTGAAACTCCAAACTTTTTTTCAAGAATCTTTACTAACTCAGAAAGATCAATAACACTCATCTTTTCAATTTCTTCTACAATATCCTTGAATTTTTTAGGAACTTCAACTTCTTCTTCCTCGTCTTCTTCTTTTTTTTCGTCTTTTTTGTCTTTTTTCTTTTCATCTTTGCCCTTTTTCTTTGCATCCTTTTTCTTGTCTTCTTTTTTGTCTTTTTTCTTGTCTTCTTTTTTGTCTTGTTTCTTGTCTTCTTTTTTTTCGTCTTTTTTCTCTTCTTTCTTTTTAGAATCTTTTTCTTTTTGTTTTTTTTCTTTAGCCATAAAATATTTTATTAATTAATTTAATTATTTATAAATACGAAATAAGCAATTCTTAATTAGGATTGCTTTTTTTCTTTTATATTAGATAAGGCATGCACTAGTTTATTAACATTACCTTTTAGAGCATAAACAAAATTATTTACTGGGGCTTTTATAGTAAGAACTAATTGACTTAAAAGCTGATCATAAGTAGGAAGTTTAGCTAAAGCTATAACTTTTTCAGCATTGATAAATTCATCTTCAAAAATTCCACCCTGAGGCACTAGTTCTTCATGTTCTTTGCGAAACTCATCTATAATCCGGGCTGGCTCAAGAGGTTTTTCATAACCAAAAACAAGACCAGCTCCTCCTTTAATTTCATCTACCCACGACTTTTTAAAATCAGAGGATTCAAAGGCTATTTTAAGCAATGTTTTTTTAGCTACTATGTATTTGCAGTCAGCCTTTTTAGTCATTTGTCTAAATTCTTCCGCTCCAGGCACATTTAATCCATAATAATCTACAAACATAACCGAATTAGCTTTTTTAAGCTCTTTTTGAAGTTCATCAACTATTTGTTTTTTTTCTTGTTTTGTTTTTGCCATAATAAATTTAAAATAAAAATATCTGCGAATTAAATTCCGCAGACTTAAAATCTTTAAAAAGTCTTATTTTTTTACCTCGGTAGGATATTTAAGCTATTTCTAGCACCCACTGTCTGCGGTTATAAACATTTTAACATTAAACAACTATATGTCAATAATCTTTTCCACAATTATCCTATTACAGTTGCTGTGCAATCTTTTCCTTGAATACATTTTTTAATATTATCATAATCATTACCTTTTAAAACCACTACTTTTAAATTTTCTTGGCTTGCTTTTTTACATGCCATTGGACCAAAAGGTGTAGAAAGGCCTGGCTTCCAATCGCCCCCTATTATATCCTTAAACTCAGGCCAAGATAATTTTTCAAAAGCTTTTGCATTAGGAAATTTATGAGGATCTTTTTTATAAACCTGATCTACATCTGTTAAATTATAAACTTGGTTCTGATTCATGCTCAGCGCCCAAAGCACAGTATTTAAATCAGTAGAGTTACCTGGTTTCCAGCCTGAAGCTATTATAAGTTCTTCTTGTAAAGGTATATTTTTAGGATCTTTTAATACTTTGTGATAAGCTCGTGGCTGTAAAAACATTTTAACTAATTCAGCATTTAATTTAGTTGCTATAATCCCAAGCTGGTCAAGGTTGTCTTTTTTAACTTTTGGTAAATCTTTAGCAGCTTTAATGTAATCACGACTAGTTTTACCTCCTCCAATCACTAAAATAATTTTATCAATAAAATCTAATTCTAAAATAGAATAAATTCCCTTTCTCATTTTATTTAAAAAAGCAATATCTATACCATTTTTAGGCACAACTAAAGACCCTCCTAATGAAAAAACTAAAATGTTACCTGGTTTTTTAAACTTCATAAAATTTTATCTTGAAGTCCATATTTCAACTCCCCCTTCTGTTTCACAGGCGCGAATAGTAATAATACCACCGTGACTTTTTTCTAAAGTATAACCTGTTATAGATTTTGTCCAATCTAAATTAGCACTAGGACTCACTGGTAAATTATCTAAATAACCTTGTTCAACTAAACCCATTAAATTAAGACAATACTCCCCAGACATGGCTTCTTTGCTAACATTAGTCTTACAAAAATCGTTCTTGCTATCACAATCAAAACTTTTACCATTCGAAATCATATATATTTTATCATACTTAGCCTGTTCAATACTTTTAAAAAATTTGTTATTAGAATTATCTATTTGATCAGTCTTAATTGCGTTTAAAATCTTTTTTACATCTTGCCATCTTTGAGAATTTCTATCATTTTTCCAAGTTTGAATAGGATCAATAACTATAAATACTATTCCTCCTATTACAATTAAAATTGCTATTAACATTAAAAATTCTACAAAAGTAAAGCTTTTCTTATTCATGCTAATTTATTTAAAATAAATAATTAAGAAATTAATAAAATAAATCCAGAAGGTAATTTTTAATAAATTTAATACCCTTCTGAATAACAAATTAAAACAATGTTGGTACTAAGATAAACTAACCTGAAACAGAAACTATATATTCAGCTAAATCTTTCATTCTACAGGCATATCCATATTCATTATCATACCAAGCAAAAATCTTAACAGTTTTTTCATAAGCATAGGTAAACTCTAAATCTACTATTGCAGAATAAGGGCTTCCTATATAATCACTTGAAACTAAAGGATTTTTGCTAATACCTAAAACACCTTTTAATTCATTTTGGGATTTATTTTTAAATAACTGATTAATCTTTTCAACGCTCACCTTATCTTTTAATCTAACCACCAAATCAACTAAAGAAACATCAGGGGTTGGGACTCTTATGGCTCTGCCATACAGTTTACCTTTTAAATCAGGAATTACCTGAACCACTGATTGAGAAGCTCCCGTTGTAGTAGGTACCATATTTAGGGCAGCTGCTCTTGCTCGCCTTAAATCCTTTTTATTAGGACCATCAAGAATATTTTGACTTGTAGTATAAGAATGAATAGTAGTAAAAAAGCCATTTTCAATTCCAACCTCGTCATTTAAAACCTTGGCAACTGGAGCAAGACAATTAGTAGTACAAGAACAATTTGAAATAATATTTTGATTTGATTGATAATCTTTTTCATTTACACCCATGACAAATGAAGGAATATCTTCTGATTTAGGAGGGGCTGAGATAATAACCTTTTTTGCGCCTGCCTTAATATGAGCTATTGCATCTTTTCTTTTTCTAAAAACGCCGGTGCATTCAAAAACAACATCTATACCTAAATCCTCCCAAGGTAAATCTACAGGATCCTTTTTTGAAAAAACAGGTATTTTTTTATCTTCAACAATCAAATTATTTTTATCAAAAGAAACTGACTTTTCAAAT
>CAZBSA010000045.1:0-4660 GCA_964494785.1 uncultured Gammaproteobacteria bacterium
ATCGTTGGTATTTACCGCTCATGCCTAGTGCAATTGAGCGGTTTGATTTATCTAAGTTTGATTTAGTTATTTCTGATGCTTCTGCTTATGCTAAAGGAGCTATTACTCGGCCAGGAACGACTCATATTTCTTATATTCATTCTCCAACGCGTTATCTTTGGTCTGATTCTTATACTTACCTTGAAAGTTTATCTGGAGCTGAAAAGCTTTTTAAAAAGCTTTTGCCTCCAGTTTTAACTTTTTTAAGGCAATGGGATTTTACTGCTGCAAAGCGACCAGAGCATCTTATTGCTAATTCTAATTTTGTAGGAGAAAGAATAAAAAAGTATTATAAAAGAAAGCCGAGTCAAGTTATTTTTCCTCCTGTAGAAGTTGAAAATTTATATACCTCTAAAGATATTAAAGATTATTTTTTAATTATTTCAAGATTTAGACCTTACAAAAAAGTAGATTTAGCTATTAAAGTATTTAATAAATTGAAATTACCCTTAAAAGTTGTTGGATCTGGTAATGATAAATACTTGAAAAAGATTGCTGGGCCTACTATTGAATTTTTAGGCTTTGTATCCGAAGAAAAAAAAGCTAGACTTTTATCTCAAGCTAAAGCATTTATTCATCCTCAAAAAGAAGATTTTGGTATTACAGCAGTTGAATCTATGGCAGCGGGAAGACCAGTAATAGCTTATAAAAAGGGAGGTGCTCTTGATACTGTAGTTGAGGGCAAGACAGGTTTATTTTTTAAAGAGCAAAACTGGCGTAGTTTAGCTGATAAAATAAACTTATTTAATGAAAAGCAATTTGATTCAGAAGAAATTAGAAAACATGCACTTCAATTTAGTAAAGACAATTTTAAAAAGCAAATAAAAGAATTTGTTAAAGCAAATGTTTAAGAAGTTTTTTAATCGCACCAATACCATAAGTGGTGGAGCAATGATTATTGCTCTTTTTTCTATATTAAGTAGAGTTTTAGGTCTTTTAAGAGATAGACTATTATCATCTACTTTTGGGGCAGGTCAAATTTTAGATAGTTATTATGCTGCTTTTAGATTACCTGATTTTATTTTCCAAACCTTAATTTTGGGGGCTTTTTCTTCTGCTTTTATTCCTGTTTTTTTAGGTTTATTTTCTAAAGACCAAAAAAAGGCTTGGGGGTTAACAAATAGATTACTAAACCTTTTGTTAGGACTTGTTATAGTTTTAGCAATTCTATTTTTTATTTTAGCTCCTTATATAATTCCTTTTATGGTACCTGGGTTTTCTGAAGGAGCTAAAGATTTGACTATTAAATTTACCAGGATCATGATGGTTGGAACAATCTTTTTTACTTTAAGTAATGTTTTAGGGAGTGTTTTAAAGTCTTTTCAAAAATTTTTAGTTTATAGCATAGCTCCTGTTTTTTATAATATAGGTATTATTATAGGAATATTGTTTTTAATTCATACTCCTTTAGGTATTACGGGGCTAGCCTGGGGAGTGGTTATTGGTGCATTACTTCATTTTTTAATTCAAGTACCTACTTTTTTAAGTACTGGTTTTAAATGGAGGCCTGTTTTTAAAGCGACTAAATCAGTCAAAAAGGTAATTGGCTTAATGATACCAAGATGTATTGGTTTAGCAGCTAATCAATTAAATTTTATAGTAGTAACTTTTGTTGCTTCTTTAATAACTATTGGAGCAGTAGCAGTTTATAATTTAGCTTTTAATTTAGTTCATATACCAATTAGCTTATTTGGCATTTCTTTGGCAGTAGCAGTTTTTCCAATGCTTAGTCGTAGTTTTAGTATTGGAGACAAGAAAAAGTTTTCTTATTATTTTTCTAAAACAGTTAAGGTAATTATTTTTATTACTTTACCTGTAACTGTTATATTTTTAGCTTTAAGAGCTCAAATTGTAAGAATTATTTTAGGAGCTGGTCTTTTTACTTGGGAGGATACTGTTTTAACATCTACAATGCTAGGTTGGTTTTCTTTTTCTATTATAGCTAGAAGCCTTATACCTATTTTTGCTAGGGGCTTTTATGCTTGTCAAAATACAAAAACACCGGTTGTTATAGCAGTGATTAGTTTTTCTTTAAATATAGTTTTATGTATAATTTTAGGTTTAACAATTGGGGTAGGGGGCTTGGCTCTTTCATTTTCAATAGCTTCAATTTTAAATGTATTACTTTTATATTTTTATTTTGATAAGAAAATTAGTAAACTTTTTCATAAAGAGATTTTATATACCTTAGTTCAATCTGGCATTTTAACAGGAATAATGGTAATATTTTTACAAATTGTTAAATTAATAGTAGCTGATTTTGTTAATATGCAGACCTTTTTAGGTATCTTTTTACAAGCTAGTTTAGCTGGAATTGGTGCTTTTAGTTTTTATCTAGCTTTAGGTTATTTTTTTAATGTTAATGAATCAAGAATATTTTTTAATATTTTAAAAGGGAAAATAAAAACCTTTAAAATTTTTATCAAAAAAATATGTTTAAAAAAATAATAGTTTTTGTTTTTTTAATTATTTTAATTTTTAATGTTAAGCTTGTTTTTGGGAAAAGCTTAGAAAATATACAAGCTTTAAAAGAAGGGGAAGAAGTGGAGGTTGTTTCTCAAGTTATAGTGCCACCAAATATTTTAGGGAAAAGATATTTTTATATAAACGGAGCCCAAATTTATTCTCATTTCAAAGATTTTCCGGATTTAAAAATAGGGGATAAGGTTAAGGTGACGGGGGAAATATCTAAAGCTTATGGAGAAAAAAGAGTAAAAACCAGCTCAAAAAAAGATATAAAGATTTTGTCAAAAGGTGATATTTCACCTTTATTTTTTAATTTAGATGAAATAAATAAGGGTTTAATTGGCTATTTAATTAAAACAAGGGCTAGTATAATTGAAAAAACAGGACCAAGATTATTTTTAACTGATTTAAATAAAAAAACTAGGGAACAAATAGTTTATTTTAAAACTCATACTAATATTAATACAAAAAAGTTTAATCCAGGTGATAAAATAGAGATAACCGGAGTTTTGTCTTGTAGTAATGACAAATTAGAGCTTTTGCCAAGATTTCAAAAAGATTTAAAAATTATAAAAAAATATAAAACTCAATCTCAAAAAAATAGTTTTCAAAGTAAAAGTTTTTTAGGTTTAGATAATTATATTTGGAGTATTTGTAATTCTTATAAAATTTATTTTATAATATCTTCAATAATTTTACTTTGTTTATTAATTTATTTGATTAAATTTTAAAATTATCTTGACTAACTAACAATTTTTTGTTAATTTAAAACTAATAGTTATTTAAAATTTAAGAAAGGAGGAAGCATGATCTTAAAAGATATATTAAATGAAATTAAGAATATGGATAATGTAGAAATGGAAAATCCTGATAGTAAGCTTGGTCATTTGTTTTTTTTAGTGAGTAAGAGAAAGAATCAACTTTTGAAAAGATTGATAAAGGCTAGACGTAGGTTTTATAAAGAAAATCAAGAAAAGATTGAATTGTTTTATGATTGTAATAAAGCTAAAGAGATGTCTGATAAAGAAAAACAAGGTATGGTTTTTAGTTTTAAGAATTATATTTATAAGCTTATTCTAAAAATAGAACTCACTTTAATAGCTCAAAAAGAAAGAGTTGGTTCACCTGATTTTATAAAAAGTGGTTATGATAGCTTGTTTTTAAAACAGGTGGTAGAAGAAGTTAAGCAGGAAAGGATAAATGATATTTTGTTGTTTAAGATGAGTAAAAACAATAGGATTATAGATAGGCTTAAAGATGATGACAAAGATTTAAAAAAAGCTTTTTGTTATTTTAAAAACTTAGTCGAGAAAATGGCAAAGTTTGAATATATACCTGATTTTGAGAATCTATTTCACTTTGTGCTTGTTTATGAATCTTATCAAAGAGGTTATTTAGATGATCTTCAAAAGACAGATCTTTTCTACATTTTAAAAGAAAATATCTAAGCTATATAAGCCCTGGAAACCCAGGGCTTTTTCTTTTATATTCTATTGACAGATTTAAAAATTTTTACTATATTAAAATCAATAAATCGTTAATTACAATTAAAAAAAAGGAGGAAATATGAATTTATTAAAAGATTGGATGGATCGCCTTACGAGAATGGGCGATGTTAAGGGGTCAGATCTTAACATTTCTTCAAATGAATTAATTATGATAAAAAAATTTGCTTATGGTAATTTTTATCATTTAAAAAAGCTTATTAAAATTGAACATGAATTTATAGCTGAAGTTAAAAAACATGGATACCAAAATAGTCAGAAAAGTCTTTTAGCTAGACTTGGGCTCTATATTATCCATAAAATTGTTTATCTTGAAATGGTTATGTCACGGTTTGAAAGAGAAGCTGTTGGTTGGAATCCAAAGCGAAATATTATTGAAAATATTTTTTATCAAATATCTGCTCAAAAAATTGATAAATATCTTGTACAAGGAACTGATTTAGAAATAGTTTTTGATCAGCTAAAAGATTGTCATTTTTTAAAAAGGTTGATTTGTTATAACTGTCAGATGTCCAAGGAATTAAGTCTTTTTAGCTTTAAAAAAAGAGGTTTAAATGATAAAATTAATACTCTTTTAAATCAGATTATAAATTACGAATTAGCTCGGAGTAAAAATCTAAGCTTTTAAAACAATCATAAGCCCTGGAAAT
>CAZBSA010000046.1:0-4458 GCA_964494785.1 uncultured Gammaproteobacteria bacterium
ATTGAATAATCTGTTTTATTTGATGCCAATAACTTACAAACCTTTTTAAATCATCGTATTTGTTTGTTAAATAATGTTTTTTAAAAACTTGAGGTTTAGGTTTTATTTTTTTGCTTTCTTTTTTCATTTTTTATTATTTTTTTATAAAAATTTAAATAATTATCTCTAAATTTTGGTATAGAATAATTTTGAACTGCTTTTTCTCTTGCTTTTTGACCTATTCTTTGTCTTTTATTTTCATCTTTTAAAAGCTGATTTATAGCTTTAGCTAGACTATTTACATCTTTTTTATCAACTAAAATACCAGAATCTTTACCAACCTGTTCTAAAACTCCTCCTGTTTTAAAACCAATAACAGGAAGGCCACTAGCAAGAGCTTCTGTTGTGGTTCTTCCAAATATTTCAGCTAAAGGAGTGGCTATAAATAGGTCTGAAAGACTATATAGCTTAGCTAACTTTTTTCTATCTTTAATATGCCCTGCTTGTAAAATGGATATATTTTTAGGGAACTTATTTTTGTTAATCTTTTTACCAATTATTAAAACCATCCAATTGTCACCTTTAATAAAAGGGAGGGCGTTTAAAAAGTATTTAATACCTTTTCTTTTCTTAGAAAGGTCACTAGCTACAAAAAGAATTACTTTTTTATTTTGGGGAATCTTAAATTCTTTTTTAAGTTTTGTTTTGTTTCTTGGCTTAAAAAGTTTTGTGTTTATAGCATTGGGAATGACTTTTATTTGTTTATTTTTTAAAAAAGATTTTTGAACTTGTTTTTTTAACCACTTTGAAGGAGTTACTATATTTAAAGGCCAGTTTTTAGAAAAAACATTTCTTTTTTTATGCCAGATAAAGCTTGATGAGCTGATCAAGGATCTAGGAGGGCGTTTTTTATCAGAACAATTTTTACAACCTTTTTGCCATTTATTACAATCAGCAGGATAAAAACAAGATCCTGTTATAGGCCAAAGATCATGAAAAGTCCAAACAACTGGGATATTCAATTGTTTTAGTTTTTTAAAAAAAGAAAAGCTTAAACAAAAGCTGTGAATGTTATGAAGGTGGATTAAATCAAAGTTATTTTTTTTAATAAATCTTAAAAGTTTTTTACTTGCAAAATAATTACCATAACCTTCAATTCCAAATATTCGGGATAAAAAACCATGGATATAAGTTTCCAATAAGTTTCCAAAATAAAAGAAATTTGATTTGTTTATGTTTTTTCCTCTGCCATAAGCAAAAAAACTTTGAACATTTTTGATCTTATTTAAAGATTTGTTTAAAGTCTTGGCTGTTTTTTCTGCTCCACTTCCTTTGTATTTTGTATTAATTCTTAAAATTTTTAAATTCATATTCTATTTAAAGTAGATGGTAAATAATATATTTAATAAAAAGTTTTAAAGTAGTTTATAATCTTATTTTATCTAAAATATACCTAATTGTCAACAAATAAACAAGGAGACTTGATTCTTTTAAGTTTTTATGTTATTTTTTAAAAAGTTGCTCTTTTTATTTTTCAAAAAAAATTTTTAAAGGAGGATAAAAATGAAAGAGAAAAACCTTACTAAAGATTATCTTGAAGAAAATGGTTGGGAATTCAAAGGAATTTTTGGACATAATTTAGAAATTTGGCGCAAAGAATCCTATATAATTCTTGTAGACCAAAAAACTAGAGAAAGAAAAAACATGTTTAATGCAGAAAATGAAAGTAGGGAAAATGGACAACCTAAAAGAGATTAAAAAGGCTATACAAAAAATTGAAAAAATGTTAGATAAAGTAGGCATTGTTGGTAAAGCCAGAGAAAAGTTTTTGCTAGGAGAAGAGATTATAAAGTGTCCATATTGTCGAACTTACAATTGCTATTCTGAGTATTATAGCAAAAAAGATGATTGGGAAAGATTTAAATGTGCTAATTGCGGTCAAAATCATATTAAAATATATGAATGAAAGATAATCTAAATAAAACAAAAGAGGACTTTTTGTCCTCTTTTTTCTTTATAAAAAATTAAATATTTTTTGTAATAACAAGTATCTTTTATTTTTATAAAAATATTAGCCTTTATTATTTGACTTAAAGGGTGATTAGTTGTAGGATTATAATAAATAATAAATTATTTAATTATAAAATTATGAAAGAACTAAACTTGGATAAAAATATTAAGAATTCAAAAGCAAAAGATTATAATGCTAAAATTAAAGAAATTAATGAAAAAGTAGAAAAATTTTATAAAAAGCCTGAAACTCATGAAGAATTAGTGGAAAACATGAGAGTTTTAAAGGATATTCCAGAAGAAAAAATAGAACCTAAGGTTATTGTAAAACTAGGCTCTCCAAATGACTCACATAAGTTTGTTTATATGAAAGATCTAGATGAGAGAGAATATGTTATAGCTTTGCCAATTGAAAAAAAGAGTCATCATAGAAAAATACTTGAATTTGCTGAAAAGCTTTATAACAAAGCCTTAGTAGTAGTTGGAGGAGGTTATATTCACACTGAAGATGACAAAATGATAATTGATCAGTCTTCGGGTGATTATGGGCCAGCTCCTAAAAACAGGGTTAAAGAAATTTTAAAAGAGAAATTTCCAAACCTTGAAATTGAGATTAGAGGGAAAAGCTTAGATAGCAAAGAAGCTAAAAAAGAAGCTAAGGAAAAAGCTAAGGCAGAGGAAGAAAAAAATCAAGGTAATTATGAAAGTGAAATAAATGCAGAAGATGAATTTCAAAAAGAATTTTATAATGATGTTTTAAATAATCATGCTTTAAGACTTGGTTTTGATTATACTTCAGAACCTAAAAGAATTGATAATAGAAAAGATTTAGTTTATATGATTTATTCAAGTGAAAATGGTTCTAGTTTTGGTTTTGATGTATTATATATTGGTTACAAAGATAGCTCGGGTAAAACAAAAACTAAACCTGTTTTAAAAGAAAAAGGTTATATTCATATTGATAAAATAAGTGCTAAAGATAATACTTTGACCATTAATTATAGATGTGACGGTGAAAACAAAGAAAAAATAATTGATTTAAATAACTTAGAATCAGTTCAAGCAAAGCTAGATTTAGATCCAGCTGAAGAAAAAATAATTGATATGTATAAAGAAATGCAGCCCGTTTTAAAACAGGCTGATATATTTCACGGAGTTTCATCCGAGTAAGATAATTAGTAAATATTTTTATAAAAAACCCTCTTTTAAAAGGGGGTTTTTATATTAAAAAGCAAGGTTAAAATAAGTTTTTAAAATCTATAAACTTTCTATGCTATATTTTTTATTTTTTTAATATAAAAAATTAAAAAGATTGCTTGTTTTTTTGTTAAGGTGTGGTATTATAATAATATGGTTGGCAAAAAAGAGTCTATAATTTTGAATATTATTAAGTGGGGAGTGGTAGCAGTTCTACTTTTGCCACTTTTTGTTTATAAAGCTGTTTTATATCCTTATATTTTCTCTAAAGTACTTTTATTTCAGTTAATAGTAGAAGTGCTTTTTGTTTTATGGATTTATTTAAGATTATTTTCTAAAAATAAAGAAAAATACAAAATTAAATGGAAACATCCTTTAGTTTTATTTGTGAGCTTATTTGTAGGAGTTTTATTTATTAGCGCTATATTTGGGGCTAATTTTTATAAAAGCTTTTACAGTACTCAAGAGAGAATGACTGGCCTTTTAACAATAAGTCACTTTTATGTATTCTTTTTAATTCTTATTAGTTGTTTTAAAAAAGAAAAATATTGGAAGTTTTTCTTATGGACAAGTTTGGTTAGTTCATTTTTAATTGGTCTTTATGGGATAGGACAAAAAATAGGTTTAAAGTTTTTATTACACGGTAGTGTTAGAAGAATGGATTCTACTTTGGGTAATGCTGACTTTTTAGGAGTATATTCAATGATGCATGTATTTTTAGGGAGTTTTTTGTTTTTAAAGCAAAAAAAACTAATTAGTAAAATATTTATAGGCTGTTTAATCCTTTTTAGTCTTGCAGTTATGCTTTTAACTGGGACAAGAGCTTCATTGGTTGGTTTTTTAATAGGTTTTTTGTTCTTTTTAATATATTTGGTTTTTAATAAAAATATTAAAAGCATTTTAAGAATTGGTTTAATAGTCTTTTTAATTTTAATTATTGGATTTTTTGCATTTATAAGAATAGAAAAAGATTCTGATTTAGTTAACAATTCTCCTGTTGCTATAAAAAGATTGGCTAATACAAGCATAAAAGGGGCGCGAGCAAGGCTTTTGTCATGGCAAATTGGTTTAAAAGGATTTTTCAAACGACCTATTTTAGGCTGGGGTATAGAAAATTATAATTTAGTTTTTAATAAATTTTATAAGCCTTGGTATTTAACTAAAGGTATTTCTGTCACTTGGTTTGATAAATCGCATAATCAAGTTATAGATCTTTTATCTTTGTCAGGAGCTTTAGGAACCTTAATATATATTTTAATATTTGGTTCTATT
>CAZBSA010000047.1:0-4321 GCA_964494785.1 uncultured Gammaproteobacteria bacterium
TCCATATTTTAATAAATTCGGAGAGTGTCTGTCAATATTAGTTTTCCACAAGACCAGAATAACAAAAGATTATGAGATAGCTGATAAGTATTATTTTCAAGACTCTCCCTTTTCCAAAGCTTTAAAAGAAAGGGTTAATCCAAGTTGGCGATTTAAACTTTATTTAAACCCCTATTACAAAGATAGGAAAGAGGTTGAGGGGAGTTATAGCATGCCTGCAATAAACATACACTAAATCACTACTTGAACTGATAGCCCAAGGTCATAAGATAAGACAGGTTGTTGTTAGGGAATAGAATAGAAATTTGAAAAAATAAAATAGCTGGAATTTTAAAAAGTTCCAGCTCTTTTTTTACTTATTTTTTAAAAGTGCTATTATATAAGTGTAAATTACAATTTTTCAACTTTAGCTAAATTTTATATAAAATTATTAATTTTATTTTTATCTTATGGTTAATGATCCAAATATTTGTGATCATACCAGTGTTGGTGTTATTGTTTTTAAAAACCAAAAGATTCTTTTAATTGAAAGAAATATCCCTCCTTATGGCTTTGCTCCTCCAGCTGGTCATGTTGATAGTCATGGTACGTTTAAGAATGCTGCTAAGGGAGAATTAAAAGAAGAAGTCGGGCTTAAAACAACTAGCTTAGAACTTGTTGGTAAAGGTTTAAAGCTTAATAAATGTTCTCGTAAAAAAGGCAATTATCATTTTTGGAAAATTTATAAAGCTAAAGTAGAAGATTATAATTTGAATATTGCAAAAAGGGAGGTCAAACAAGCAAAATGGTTTTCCAAAAAAAAGATTAGATTATTTATGAAAAGAACCCAAAAGTATTTAAAGGGTGATATATCTGATAAAGAGTGGCAAGAAAATCCTGGTCTTGAGATAATTTGGTATAAATGGTTTAAAGAACTGAATATTATTTAAAAATATAAAAAAAGTAGGAATTTATTTCCTACTTTATTTTTTTATTAAAATGGTGGGCAGGGCAGGATTTGAACCTGCGTAGGCATAAAGCCGGCAGATTTACAGTCTGCTGCGTTTGGCCACTCCGCCACCTACCCGTTTAAAAGAGCCAACGGTCGGACTTGAACCGACGACCTACTCCTTACCATGGAGTTGCTCTACCACTGAGCTACGTTGGCTAGTTAAATTTATTTTAAATTATTATTTGAGATTTTACAAGGAGTATTATAGATTATTTTTTGGAAATTTTTTCTAAAATATCCTTTTTAGTGTCTGAAGACTTTATTTTAACATCGTGATCTTTAGCGTATTTTTTCAGATCCTTTTTAAGCCAGCTCATAGATGGTTTTTTTTCTTTATCTTTTTTGTTTTTATCTTTTTTGTTTTTATCTTTTTTGTCTTTATCTTTTTTGTCTTTATCTTTTATTTTATTTTTATCTTTGCTTTTATTTTTTTTATCTTTTTGAGTTGCTTCAACAACATCAATTTTCCAGCCTGTTAGTTTAGCAGCTAAGCGAACATTTTGACCCGCCTTGCCAATAGCAAGAGATATTTGATCTTTTTTTACTTTTGCTACTGCCTTATTTGAATCTTTTAATTCAAGCTTAACTATGTTAGCTGGTGCAAGAGCATTTTTTAAAAACTCTTTTGAATCATCTGAGTATTCTATTACATCTATTTTTTCTCCTCCTATTTCATTTATAATAGTTTGAATTCTAATTCCTTTTTGACCAATAATTGCTCCAATTGGATCAATGGAGTCTTCTTTTGTAGATACAGCTACCTTAGCCCTTGAACCAGGCTCTCTGGCTATAGCATTAATTTTGACTTTTCCATTTGCTACTTCAGGTATTTCAGTTTTTATTAAGTCTTTTAAAATATCAGGGTGTTGTCTTGAAACTATAATGTTGGGGCCTTTGGTAGTTTTTTTAACTTCTTTTAAATATACTTTTAATTTTTGATCAATCCAATATTTTTCATTTTTTACTTGTTCTCTATAAGGCATAATAGCGGTAGTGTCAGATAGATCAATATAAATATTTTTATAATCTTTTCTTTGCACTACGCCGTTTAAGATTTCTCCTTGTTTGTCTTTATATTTTTCATAAAGCGTTTCTCGCTCAGATTCTCTTAATCTTTGAATAATAACTTGTTTTGCAGTTTGAGCCGCAATACGACCGAAATTTGACGGGATCTCTCTATCTTTTTTTAATGTGTCACCAACTTTGATCTTTTTAGCATTTTTTCTAGTATTTTCCCATTCTCCTTTTTTTAGTTTTTTTGCTTCAGATAATTCTATTTCATCTTTATTAATATATTTTTTTTCATCTTCTTGTTCATCTAAATCTTTAATTACTTTTTTTTCTTCATAAACTTTCATATGGCCTGTTTCTGGGTCAAATTTTACAATAATATTTTGTTGCTTGTTTCCAAAATCTTTTCTATATGCAGCGGCTAAGGCCTGTTCTATTGCTGAAAGGACTTGTTCTTTAGAAAGATTTTTATTTTTACAAATCTCGTCTATAGATGAGATAATAGTTGAATTTACCATAATAAAAAAATTAAAAATTAAAAGCCTACTTTATAGGCTTGTTATTAGTATAGAAAATATTATAAAAAAGTCAAGTATTTTTATAAATATATATTGACAAAAACCTATAATTTGATATTATATTTAATAGTAATTTAAAAAGAAAGGAGGAAATTGTGCAAACTATTAAATGGTATCAACGACAAAGTGGAGTTTGGGTTGCAGTGAAAGAGAATATTGCTGACAAAGATAAACTTTATAATCTTTGTAAGGATTGTCTTTATTTTAAGCCTGGTAAAAAAAGTAATTGTCCTATAGCTGAAGAAGTTTTCAAGTATGATATAAAAAATCATATGGCAACCCCTGTTTTAGAATGTCCTGCTTTTATACCAAAGCCAGGTGTAGATCAAGATAAATTTGTTCGTTATAAGCATCATGGAGAAGTGGTTGCTGTAAGAAAATTTATTAAGGGAAAGCATCGTGAGTTTTGTTTGTGTCATGTTTGTGAAAAGTTTTTCCCTAATCAAAAAAAAATTGTTTAAAAGCTCAAACTCTTTATAAAATTGATTTAAAATATCATTTAGTAACCCCAGTTTTTGAATGCCCGGTTTTTCTACCTCAAAAAGATTAAATGATTTAAAAAACATAGACCCGAAAAATTCGGGTCTATTTTTATAGTTTAAATTTATATTTTATTAATTCTTTTTATATAAAAGCCCATAATGATAAGGACCTGCTTCAAATTCTTGAATAAGTTTAAGGGATAAGTTTTTAGCTAAGGACTTGATTTTTTTTATTTTTATTCTTTTTTCTACTGGCGGACCAAAAGGAGTGTCTGTTGATTGCCAATCTATAACTAATATTTTACCATTCTTTTTTAAAATTCTTTTGCCTTGTTTTAATATTTTTTCTGGCTTTTTTGTTTGGTAAAGAGTATTTGCAATAAGAACAATATCTATTTCATTGTCGGGTATTTTAGTTGATTTTTCAATTTCTAAATCTGCCCAAATAAATTGAATATTTGAGATATTAAAAAGATTAGCTTTGCTTTGAACATTTTTCAGGGCTTGTTTTAAAACATCAATAGCAAAAATTTTACCGTTTTTGCCTACCATTTTAGCAGCTTGAATAGAAAAAGAACCTCGCCGGCCACAACCTAAATCTGCTATTTTCATTTTAGCTTCAATTCCAGCATCTTTTAAGATCTTTTTAATATTTAAAAGTTTTTGCTTTTTAAAAGATTTTGTAGTAGCCATATATTTTATATTAAAACAATTAAAATTTAATCAATTTTTTCTATTTGAGCTCCTAATGATTTTTTTAATCTTTTGGCTAAAGCTTCATAACCTCGCCTTATAGAATAGACATTTCTTAGAATTGATTCTCCTGGAGCAGCTAGCATAGCAATTAGGATTATAGCAGCTGGTCTAAGAGCAGGCGGGGCAATGATTTCAGCTGGTTTTAAATTTACTTTTCCTTTTACATAAAAACGATGAGGATCAGCTAAAATAATATCAGCTCCCAATTTTTTTAACTCAGTATAATAAATTGCCCTGTTTTCATACACCCAGTCATGAATAAGGGTTTCTCCTTTTGCTCGGGTAGCAATTGGCACAAAAAAGGGTAAGTTATCAATATTAATGCCAGGAAAAGGGCGAGGAGCAATTTTTTCATCTAATGCTTTTAAGTTAGACGGATAAACAGTGATATCAACTAATTGAGTAAAGTCATTATTTGATAAATAAGGTTTAGTTAATTTAAACTTTAATCCCATTTTTTCTAGTTTTAAAAGTTCTAGTTCTAAAAACTCTATTGGGCAACG
>CAZBSA010000048.1:0-4119 GCA_964494785.1 uncultured Gammaproteobacteria bacterium
AAAAAAGAAGTAATTACAAAATTAAAAAAAGAATTCAACCTTAAAAATGATTTAGCAGTGCCTAAAATTGAAAAAATTGTTCTCAATGTAGGGATCAATCAAAAGAAAAAAGAAAATGATTCTAAATATGTTGACAAGGTTGTTGATTTGCTTGCTCAAATTACAGGCCAAAGGCCTAAGTTAAATAAAGCTAAACAATCTGTTGCAGGTTTTAATATAAGAGAAGGAGAGGTTGTAGGTGTTTCTACAATTTTAAGAGGTGAAAAAATGTGGAGTTTTTTAGAAGAAATGTTTTTTATAGCTTTGCCTAGAACAAGAGATTTCCGAGGCATAGATTTAAAAAGCGTAGATAAGGCTGGTAATTTGTCTTTAGGCTTTGATAATCAAATGGCTTTTCCAGAAATAGATCCCGAAGAAACGGATAAAATATTTGGCTTTCAGGCTACTATTGTTACTTCTGTTAATGATAGAGAAAAAAGTCTGAAACTTTTAGAACTTTTAAAAACTCCTTTTAAAAAGAAAGAGAATAAATCTTAAATTATATAAATAATGGCTAAAAAATCTCAAATTGCAAAATCTAATAAAAAACCAAAATATTCTACCAGAAAGGTAAGAAGGTGTTTTCGTTGTGGAAGAGCCCGTGGTTATATGAGGGAATTTGGAATTTGTAGAATTTGTTTTAGAGAATTAGCAAGAAAAGGAAAATTGCCAGGAGTTAGAAAAAGTAGCTGGTAAATTTTAAATTTATTTTAGATTTTTTTAAGAAATTTATTTATAAATATTAATATTATTTTTTATGACTGATCCAATAGCTGATATGTTAACTAGAATTAGAAATGCCATTGCCCAAAAAAAGGCAAAGGTTAGTTTTCCTTATTCTAATTTTAAACTTGCCATTGCAAGACTTTTAAAAAGGGAAGACTGGATAAAAGATATAGATATGATTGAAGTACCCTCCCCAAATCAAGCTAACTCAAATATGTTTAAAGAAATAGAAATAACCTTGAAATATGACAAAAATGGTGAATCAGTAATTAGAGCTTTAAAAAAGGTAAGCAAGCCGGGCCAAAGAATTTATAAAAAATCTCAAGATATTAAAAAGGTAAAAAGTGGTTATGGTATGTCAATAATTTCTACATCTGACGGTGTTATACCAGGTCACAAAGCTTATAAAGAAAAAAAAGGCGGTGAACTTATTTGTAAAATTTGGTAATTTAATTTTTTTATGTCTCATATAGGAAAACAAAAAATTCAAATCCCTGAAAAGGCAGAAATTAATATAGCTTCTGATAAAATTTCTGTTAAAGGACCTAAAGGTGAACTTGAACTAGATTTGCCAGATTGTTTAAATTTAGAAAAAAAAGATAATGCTTTAAAGATTTCTGTTAAAAATCCTGACATTAAAAGTGAACGTTCTCTTTGGGGTACTTTTGCTCGTCTTATTAAAAATATGATAATAGGTGTAACAAAAGGATATGAAAGAGAATTAGAAATGGTTGGAGTTGGATATAAGGCAAAAGTTAATAACAATCACTTAAAACTTTCAGTAGGATTTTCACATGATGTTGATTTTGAAATCCCAAAAGGCATTGAAATAAAAGCTGAGAAAACAGATATTTCAATAAAAGGTATTGATAAACAAAAAGTTAATCAAACAGCTGCTGAAATAAGAAGCATTAGAAAACCTGAGCCTTATAAAGGGAAAGGTATAAAATATAAAGATGAAGTGATTAAGAAAAAACCTGGTAAAAAAGCAGTTTCTGAAGAAGGTATGGGGGCTTAGTTAAAAATTTTTAATACTTGTTAAATTTATGACTAATTTATCTAAAAGAAAAAAAAGACATCGAAGAATTAGGGGCAAGATTTCTGGTACAAAAAAAAGACCAAGACTTTCTATTTTTAAAAGTAATAAATTTACTTATGCCCAGCTTATAAATGATAAAACTGGTAACACTTTAGTTAGTGCTGATTCGCGCGAAATCAAGTCTAAAAATAAATTAAAAAAATTAAAAGCAGCTCAAAAAACAGGCGAGCTTTTAGCAAAGCGGGCTAAAAAAAAGAAGATTAAAAAAGTAGTTTTTGATAGAAGTGGTTATCGATTTCACGGCCGAGTTAAAGCCTTGGCTAAAGGAGCTCGTGATAAAGGATTAAAATTTTAAATAAAATTATGGCAAAGAAAAAAAATAAAAAATCAAAAAAACACAAAAAGAAAAAAAGAGAGTTTGATCAAGAATTAGTTGATTTAGCAAGAGTAGTAAGAGTTATAAAAGGCGGAAGACGTCTTAGATTTAGGGCTTGTATGGTTTTAGGGAATAGAAAAGGTAAAGTAGGAGTTGGAATAGCTAAAGGATCTGATGTTCCTATTGCAATTAAAAAAGCTGTTAAACAGGCTAAAAATGATATGGTAGAGGTACCTATTAAAGACGGTACGCTTTCTCATAGCGTTAAAATGAAATTAGGAGCTTCTAGAATTATTTTAAGACCAGCTCCTAAAGGACATGGTATTATTGCTGGTGGTACAGTAAGAGTTGTTTTAAATTTGGCTGGAATAAAAAATGCTACTGGTAAAATTTTAGGCTCTCATAATGCTTTAAATAATGCACGGGCAACTATTAAAGCCCTTAAATCTTTAAGAGTTTAAATTTATGACATTAAAATTATCAAATCTACAACCTAAAAAAGGATCTAAATCTTCTAAAAAAAGAGTGGGCCGTGGTAATGGCTCAGGTTATGGTACTTATGCTGGCAGAGGTATGAATGGTCAAAGATCACGTTCTGGCGGTAAAAAGGGGTTGAAATTAAAAGGATTAAGAAGTATATTAAAAAGAATTCCTAAAAAGCGCGGTTTTAAAAGTATTCATAAAAAACCAGCTATTGTTAATATTGAGACTTTACAAAATAAATTTAAATCAGGCGACAAGGTAAATCTTGAGACTTTAAAAGAAAAAGGTATTTTGTCAAAAAAAGATAAGCGTGTTAAAATTTTAGGTAAAGGTAAGTTAAAGAAAAAATTAACTGTTAAGGCAAATGCTTTTTCTAATACTGCTCAAGAAAAGATTAAAAAAGCTGATGGTAAAGTTTTTAAAGTAAAATAAATTATATAACTCATGTTTGTTGATAAATTAAAAAGAATTTGGGCGATTAAAGATTTAAAAAAGAAGATACTTTTTGTTTTGTCAATGCTTATAATCTTTAGAATTGCTGCTCATATACCAATTCCAGGTGTTAATATTGCCAATTTAAAAGAATTGTTTTCTCAAAATCAAATGCTTGGCATGCTTAATGTAATGTCAGGTGGGGCAATGAGTAATTTTTCAGTAGTTGCTATGGGTGTAGCCCCCTTTATTACTGCTTCAATTATTATGCAGCTTTTAACAATGATTGTCCCAAAATTAGAAGAACTTTCAAAACAAGGTCCAGCTGGTAGAAAAAAAATTAATCAGTATTCAAGATACTTAACTGTCCCTTTAGCTATTTTCCAGTCTTATGGCATGATTACTCTTTTAAGGCAATCTTCAGCTGATGTTGTTGGTAGCCTTACTTTTATTCAAACCTTGCATATAATGCTTGTTATGACGGCTGGAACCGTGTTTTTAATGTGGTTGGGTGAACTTATTACAGAAAAAAACATAGGGAATGGAGTTTCTTTAATAATTTTTGCTGGTATTGTGGAAAGAATTCCAGCTTCTTTGCAGCAAATTATTGTTACTTTTACTGCTTCAAAGGTTATGGAACTTTTAATTTTAACTGGTTTGGCTGTTATCACTATTGCAGGAGTAGTTTTAATTACTCAAGCTCAAAGAAATATTCCTGTTACTTATGCTAGGCGAGTAAGAGGTAGAAAAATGTTTGGCGGCCGAGACACTTATTTGCCCTTAAAAGTAAATCAAGCTGGCATGATTCCAATTATTTTTGCAATTTCTGTTGTCTTGTTTCCAAGTTTAATAGGTAAGATTATGATGCGTTCTAGTAGTGTCTTTTTAACTAATGTAGGAGAATTTTTAACTGGGATAATGCAAAATCAATTAATTTATGGAGTGATTTATTTTGGCTTAGTAGTAGCATTTGCTTATTTTTATACTAGTATTGTTTTTCATCCTGATGAAATTTCTGAAAATC
>CAZBSA010000049.1:0-4016 GCA_964494785.1 uncultured Gammaproteobacteria bacterium
TAAAAGATATTATTGCCTTTTTAAAAGTAGTACAGAATTGGCAAGATACGGTAAGCTGGAATAGGGTATTACTTTTGATTAAAGGAATAGGAAGAAAAACTGCTGATAAATTAATCGAAAATATTGTAGAAAAAGGTTTAAGGTTAAAGGGTTTAGTTAAGGGATTTAATTCTCAAAAATATTATAAAGACTTAAAAAATTTAAGAACTATTTTAACTAAAGCTGGTCAAAAGAAAAGCATATTTGAAATTTTAAAATTAGTTATAGATTTTTATAAACCTTATTTTAAATCAAAATATGATGACTTTCATAAAAGAGAAGATGATTTTAAATCTCTTTTAAATATTAGTAAAAATTATAAAAGTTTAAAAAGTTTTTTGTCAGATCTGACTCTTGACCCTATAGAATCAACTCAAACAGATATTGGCAAAAATGAGCAATCTCAGGTTTTAACATTATCTACAATTCATTCAGCCAAAGGATTAGAATGGCATACTGTTTTTATTATATCAGCTACAGAAGGTGATATACCTTCTAGTTATTCTATTAAAAATATTAAAGATCTAGAAGAAGAAAGAAGATTATTTTATGTGGCTACTACCAGGGCAAAGGAAAAGCTTTTTATTATAAAGCCAGAAATAAGAAATTCAAGATTTTTAAAAGTATCTCGTTTTTTAAGCTCAGGTGGTATTTTAGAAAATTATACTAAAAGCTTATATTTAGTTGATCAAGGAAAAGATGTTAATGGCTGGGATGATGATTTTGAGGATAAGGTAGATGCTGATACGCCATTTTTTTAATTTGTATTTATATCTAAGTTGTGTTATAATTACTCATACCCTCTTTTAGCAACTAAACCTTTAAAAGTTATCAATATTTATTTGGTCTGTTGTCGTTTGTAAGTGTCTGATAACACTAACAATAGATTGAATAAAAACAAGTTTACTACTATGGCTTCCTCAGTCGACCCCCGAAGGGGTCGCCGGTAGGACACCACAGCGACAGGCTCCCTTTCGGGAACGTGTCAACACTTATTTTACAATAAGCTCTTGTAAACTTTCATTTGATTTACAGTGATCCGTTTGGAAAGCTGTGTTGCTTAAAGGGGGTATTATTTATTTAAACATGTATAATCAAATAATTAGTGTTAAAAATATACAAAGAGCATACTTTGATTTAGCAAAACAGTTTGATGAAGATAGTAAATCAGAAAAGTATTTAGGTATTGATGGTCTTTGTTTGGGGGATTTTGATATTGATTCAGCTTGGGCCTTAAAAGAAATTAGGCAGGAATTAATTGATTTAAAGCCACTAAGGCCGGCTCTTGAGTTTATTATTCCTAAAAAAAGAGGGGGAGAGAGAAAAATCTTTGTCTATACTATTAAAGACAGGATAAAGGCTCAAGCTATTTATAGGATATTAGAGCCTTTTTTTGAAAAATTATATAATAATTTCTTATTTTCTTATCGATCTTCTCATCCTAGTGAATATGCTGCTAAAAGTGTTTGTAAAAGATATAAAAAATATTTTAGTCAGGATTTTGTATTTTGTTCTGATATATCTGATTATACTGAATCAATAGAACACAATATCTTAATTAAAAAACTTAAAAAAACCGGTTTAAATGAAAAAATTATAAAACTTTTAAAATTATTTATTAAAAATCCTATTATTTCTAATGGGAAACTCAATTACTGGGACAAAGGAGTAATCCAAGGCGTCCCAGTTATTACTTTTTTTGCAAATATTTATCTTAATAAAATGGATAAATATGTTGGTAAAAAAGTAGAACTTTATAGAAGAGTAGGGGATGACTTTATTATATTTGATAAAAATTTGAAAAAAGTTAAAAGAATGAAGAACTATATTTTAAAAACAGTAGAGAATTTAGGTCTTCATATTAGTCAATCAAAAACTAATTTAATAAAAAGTAACAAGAAATTTAGTTTTTTAGGATATGAATTTGAAAATCGAAAGATTAGTATTAATCAGGCATCTGTAAAAAAAGCTTTTTCTTTTTGGAAAAAAAAGCTAAGGTATTATGATATGTCAGATCAAAAAAAGATTTATACATTAAAAAAAATCCTATATAATGATGATAACTGTATTCATGACCAATTTGTTGAAATTATTTCTGCTTATAAATATGCTAATGACAAAAATCAAATAAAAAAAATGTCAGAAAAGTTTTTTAGAATTTTAACAAAATATTTTTTTAAACATTATTCTCATCGTAATCAGCGTTTAACTAAAAAACTTTTATCAGACATTGAAATTCCTTCACTTTATAAATATTTTTTAGATTTTCATCATGGAAAAAAAAGCATTACAGAAATATCTTTATCAAAAGAGAAGTTTCATTAAACAGAAAACTAAACCCTTGAAGCTAGAAAAATCCCAGATAAAGCATATTAAATATTTTTGGAAAAAAAATAAAAAGCTTTGTATTTGGATAATTGTCTTATCTGCGGCAGCTATTTTTTTACAAGTTTTTGTTCCTTTTTTTGCAAGCTTTTATGTAAAAAAATATTCTTTTTTCTTAGAAATTAATAGATTATTTTATGTTTTATTAGGGCTTGTAGTTCTCTTAGCAGCTTATTTAATTATATCTTTTTTTAGTATTAAATATGAAAAAACCTTTATAGTAAAATTTTTAAATTATTTACGTCGTAAATGGTTTGCTTTGCATTTAAACAAAAATCTTTTTTCTGTTAAAGCTAGAGACCAAAGTAAAATAATCGCTAAAATTTCCTATCATTTTTCTCTTTTACAAATGGGGATTTCTAACTCTTTGTTTTCTATGATACATTGGTTATTTTTAGCCTCTAGTTTATTAATAGGTAGTTTTTTTATTAATTCTACTTTACTTATTATTGTTTTAATTAGTTTGCCAGCTACGTTATTAGTTGCTTTTATAGGGTTTATTGTTGCTAAATACTATGTTAGCCAGGATCAAACTCTTTATTCTAAAATATTAGTTTTTATAGCTAATACTTTGGTGGAGTTTTCATTAACTAAATTAAACCGTCAAGAAAAAGAGTCAATGGATCATTTAAATGATTTAGTTAATATTGATACTTATTTTAGGATTAGAAGAGAATTATTATTAAAGTATGGTAACAAGATTATATTTAGTTTAGTTATTTTAGCCGGGGCTTTAATTTATTTAGTTGAGATTTACCATCCATTTTTAAAATTAGAAAATTCATTTCAATATTTAATATATGCAATATTTGTAAGCTTAATTATTAGATTATTTTATTTAAGTTTAAGAATCGGCTTATTTAGTTTTCCTTTAAAACTTGGTGCTGTTCTTTGTATTCCTGATAAAAATGCTATTTTAAAACAACCTAAAAAATCTTTAAATTTAAAAAGTATTAAATTTAAAAGTCAAAAATTTAAATTAGGGGTAGCTGGTGGATATGCCAAAAATTTGGAATTTAAATTTAAAAAAGGCCAAAGAGTTTTAATTTATGGCAAAGAAGCAAGTGGTAAAACTAGTTTAGGTGTTATATTTTCAGGTAATGCCCTGGCTAGCGTTTCTCGCCCTTGGACTTTGAGATTAAATGGAAAATATCTTTTATATAGAGAATGGCAAAAATTTTATAAGCTTAATACTTATATTATTCATCCAGACTTTCAAACTGATGAGACTATAATAAATGTTTTATCAGGTAAAAGTTTTCCTTCTGTTTCTAATAAAAATCTTGAAAAAATTTTTAATACTTTGGCAAAATATCCTGTTTTAGATTTCATTACTAAATATAATAGATTTATTGCTGAGGAAATTGATAAAAGAAAATTTTCATTTATAGATAAAGCTTTAATTCAAATGGCTCATGTTTTATTAGATCCACCTTCAATTTTAGTTATTGATAATGCATATATGGATTTAGGGTCTCAAAGGATAAAGAAGATGCTTTCTGTTTTAGATAAAGAATTAAAACAAACTATTATCATAGTTTTGTCTACAAAAGATCAAGAAAATATAACTTATGATAAAAAATATAATTTGG
>CAZBSA010000050.1:0-3897 GCA_964494785.1 uncultured Gammaproteobacteria bacterium
TACTCTAACTTTTTAAAAGAAGCAAAAAGAGTTTTAAAACCTAACTCTATAGTAGTTATTTTAAGTCAAGAAATATCTTTATTAGACAAACAAATAAACAAAACTAATAATTTAACAATTAGACAAAAAATTAGAACCAATTTAGGAGGATTAAAACCGGCAGTTTTTGTTTTGTCTTATAATAATTAAATTATTTTAATATAAAAATAAATATGAAAAAACAAAAAATACAAACAATATTTAAGGAATGGAAAAAAATTCAAGATCAAAAAATTTGTTACAATAAACCACTAGAGATGACTAATAATAAGGCAGACAGTAGTTTTATTAAAATAAATTCCAAAAAAATTCTTAAACTAGAAAAGAAAATCTCAAAACTAAACCTTAACGATCTTAATCAAAAACAACTTAAAGAGCTTAAAAAACATGCTATCAGAGAAGAATTGAAAAAAGAAGCAAAGAAGAGAATAAAATAGTTATTAAATAACAAACCCTAATAAAAACCTATGAAAAAATTAAACTACGAAAACAAAGGAAAATTCCAAGCAAAACATTTCACTGACCTAGTAGAAGACTTTTTTGAAGGTGGCAACCACGAAAAAGGTAAATCCGTTAAACAAGAAATACTTGAAATCCTTGAAGGTCTATCACAAGCTTGGGATAGGGCTGAAAAACACGATTAAAATTAAATAAAATTATAAAAAAAGAGTCCCCACAATTAGTGGGGACTTTGTTTATAAATAACAAACAGTAAATTAAAGGGCTTAAGTGTGTATATTAGGTGCGTACACGAATTTAGGCTAAATGTAAGCGGTGTTCTCTTATTTGATATAAATAAGTATTTAATCATAACAAAATGTGTAATAAATTAGTACTTAATTATGACATGCAAAAAAAGTAATATATTTTATCGATTCTACTTTTGCCTGTGTAAAACCATGCTTGACCTTAAGGCAAAAATTATGTTAATATGGTATAGCATTAAAAATTAGCTAAACCATACTAAACATATGTCTTATTTAGAAGAAAGAATTAAAAAAAGAATAATAAGAAAAAAAGAACAATTAAACAAATTAAGGCCTCTACCCTCTTCAGCAGTTAAAAAACTGCGCGAACAGTTTAAAATAGAAATGACCTATAACTCAAACGCTATTGAAGGGAATACCTTAACTTTAAAAGAAACATTTTTAGTTATTAACGAGGGCATAACAGTAAAGGGTAAACCTTTAAAAGATCACTTAGAAACTAAAAATCATTATGAAGCTTTAGAGTATCTATTAGATCTAATAGAAAACAAAAAAAATTATACTATATCAGAACAACTGATTCGCAACTTACATCAAATAGTGATGAAGGAAACAGATGAGCAGTGGGCTGGGAAATACCGAAACAGCGGAGTAGCTATTGTGGGAAGCGACCATAAGCCCCCTAATGCTTTAAATATCCCCGACCTAATGCATAAATTAATTATTTGGTGGAAAGATAAACAGAACAAATTACATCCGGCTGAGTTAGCTGCCCTCCTCCATTATAAGATAGTTAATATCCACCCCTTTTTCGATGGCAATGGAAGAACGGCCAGACTAATAATGAATTTAGTTTTAGTTCAAGCTAGTTATCCCCTGGTTACTATTCTAAAAAACGATCGAAAAAAATACTACCGAGTACTCTCCCAGGCAGACAAAAATGATTTGACTCCCTTGATTCGTTTTGTCGCTCAAGCAGTAGAACGTTCACTTGATATTTATCTTAAAACCTTAACCCCCACATCAAAAAGAAAAGAAAAATTTATTCCTTTATCCGAAGCAGCTAAAGATTGCCCTTATTCAGCCAAATATTTAAATCTTTTGGCTCGTCAAGGAAAATTGGAAGTTCACAAAGAAAATAGAAATTGGTTAACTACCAAAAAGGCAATTGAAAGATACATAAAAAACCGTAAAAGACAAAAGAAAATAAATGATAAAACTAGCAGGATATAAACCTGACATAGATATCCCTATAACCTTTTCTGGTATTAAACCAAGGGGAAAAACTATTTGAAGAAATATCAACTAAAAATGAATAACCTACTAAATACAAGGTTTATCACAAGCTTGGGATAGAGCTGATAAACACGACTAAATTAATAAAAAAATGTTTAAAAAAATACTTGTCACTGGAGGAGCTGGCTTTATTGGATCCCATATTGTAGACAAGCTTATCTCCCAAAATAATAAAGTAGTAATTATTGATAATCTTTCCACTGGCCAAAAAGAAAATATTAATAAAAAAGCTCGTTTTTACAAAGCTGACATAACAAATAAGAAAATTAAAGAAATTTTCAAAAAAGAAAAACCAGATATAGTTTTTCATTTAGCAGCTCAAATTAATGTTAGAAAATCTATTCAAAACCCCCTCTTAGATACAAAAGTTAATGTTTTAGGTTCTTTAAATATATTTCAGGCTGCAAAAGAATCAAATGTTAAAAAAATAATATTCTCCTCTACTGGAGGAGCAATTTATGGAAAAGCCAAAAAAACCCCTACCCCAGAGACCTGCCAACCTAAACCTCAAAGCCCTTATGGTCTTTCAAAATTAACTACTGAAAATTATCTTAAGCTATACCACAAACTTTTTAATATAAATTATACTATTCTACGATACAGCAATGTTTATGGCCCAAGACAAAATACATTAGCTGAAGCAGGAGTCATTGCAATATTTACCAAACAATTACTTAAAAATAAAACTCCTGTAATTAATGGCACTGGAAAACAAGAAAGAGATTATGTTTATGTAAAAGATGTAGTCTCGGCTAATCTATCTTCTCTTAAAAGAGGTGATAATAAAACATTTAATATAGGAACAAGTAAAAAAACAAGTGTTAACCAAATATTTAAAACATTATCCCAAAAAATTAATCCTCAAATAAAAGCAAAACATGGACCAAGTATTAAAGGAGAAATAAAAACAAGTGCTTTAAATATAAGAAAAGCCAAAAATAACCTTAATTGGAAACCTAAAACTAATTTAAAAACTGGTATAGAAAAAACAATTAATTGGTTTAAAAAAGAGATTAAAAAGGCAAATAATTCCTAGTTTAACTTGACAAAACCCTTAATATATGCTAATCTTTAAACAATTAGATATTTAAAATCAAAAAAGGAGGAAACATGACAGAAAGTGAAAAAAACAAAAAGGCACTTGTTATTATATTGCTTTGCATTCTTATTTTAATTTTGATAATTGGTTTGGTTTTATCAGTAGCTAACCAAGAATCAGAATTCAAAAAGAATCAGCCTGAGTTATTCGCTCTGTTTTCAGATTACAGAAAGACTGTGAAAACTTCTAAATTTATCAAAGAAAAATGCAAAACTGACTCTGTATATGTCAAAAAGGAGTTTATTAGTCAAAATGTTCATTATAATGGCTTTAGCAAAAAAGTTCACAACACCATCTTCTTCAAGCAGATTCATGATAATGAAGTGAATACTCAAGACAAAGAATTTAGAAAGAAATTTAAAAAAGCCTTAGAAAAAGAATTGTTTGTTGGTATGATTAACAGATTTCACAAAGATAATAGAATTACATTTATATGGATCTTTCACGACAAGGTTGACCTTATTGTTAAAAGCATTCTTTTTGAACTATAAAAACTATTTAAAGGGAAGATAATTAAAATATCTTCCCTATTTTTTTATTAAAAATAACTAAGAAATCAGCTACACCTGGAACAATTGTGCACAATGAAACCGGAAGGAAACTCCTCGTCTTTGCTCGGAATGACAAAAAAATTATGTGTACCCTTCCTTAAGGTTTACCAACTTTGATACAAAACATGTCATAAATTAGTACTTAATTATGACAAAGTATATCACAAATAAGTACTTATTAGAATTAAAATCACCTTTTTATATA
>CAZBSA010000051.1:0-3420 GCA_964494785.1 uncultured Gammaproteobacteria bacterium
GATCTTCTGCATGGCAAGCAGACGCTCTACCACTAAGCTACTCCCGCTTATAATTATTTTAATGCTTTATCTTTTAAAAATTGGATTACTTTTCTATTTGTTAGCATATCTTTTAAATAGAGCTTACTATTTTGTTGATCTAAATTTTTAATTATTTTATCCTGCCCCTTATAAGTCTTTTTTAACTTTTCTAATTCTTTTTCTACTTCTTTTTCAGAAACATCTATTTCTTCTTTATCAGCTATTTCTTTAATAGCTAAAGCAGTTTTTACTCGTTTTTCTGCTTTGGGTTGAAAATCTTTTTTTAATTCTTCTTCAGTTTTATTAATGCTATTTAAATAATCCTCAAATTTTATTTTACCAGGCTGGGAAGAATTTCGTAAAGAAGCTTTTAATTCATTAACCATTTTTTCAACTTCTCTATCTATTAAATTTTCAGGAATTTCATCAAAGTCTGATTTTTCAACTAATTGATCTAAGATTTTAGTTTCTAGCTTTTGTTCATTTTTACGTTGCTTTTCTTGCTTAAGATTGTCTTTAATTTTATTTTTTAAATCTTGCATTGTTTCAAAATCACCAAAAGATTTTGCAAAATCATCATTTAATTCAGGTAATTTTACTTCATAAACATCTTTAATCTTGACATTAAAATCAACTTTTTTTCCAGCTAAATTTTCATCATAATGATCATCTGGATAAGAATGAGAAAACTTTTTTTCATCACCTGATTTTAAGCTAGTTAAATTTTTATTTAAGCCAGGCATGGGTTCTTTTTCGCCTAGTATAAAAGAATAATCTTTTACTTGACCGTTTTTTAAGGGTTTGCCATCTTTGCTTAATTCTAAATCCATTTTTACTTTATCTCCTTTTTTGGCTTTTCTAGAAACTTTTTTTTCAGTACTTCTAGATTGTTGTAAGCGGTCAAGAGTATTGTTAACTTCTTTATCTTTTATTTCAATTTTCTCAGGTTGGACCTTAATCTTTTTATAATTACAAAGTTCAACTTCTGGTAATAAAGGAATTTTTAATTTGAATATAAAAGGGTTCCCTTCAGCTATTTTCAAAACTTCTACTTCTGGTGGTCCAGCTGGCTCTAAATCTTTTTCCTTTATAATAGAAAAATATTTTTCATTTATAGCAAGGCGAGCTACTTTTTCAAATAATTTTGCCTTATCTATATGTTTTTTAATTTCCTCCTTAGGAGCTTTGCCTTTTCTAAAGCCAGGAATATCTAATTCTTGACCTAACTCTTTATAGGCTTTATCAAAAACAGGAGACATTTCCAAAGCAGTAAGCTCCACTTTTAATTCTTTAATATTGTCTGACGAATTTTGACTTTCAATTTTCATAAAATTTAATCAAAATTTAATTTATTAACGTAGCTTTATAATATCAAAAATAAATTAATAGTCAAGTTATAAAATCTAATAGAAAAATTAAAGCAATGGGGCAATAATTAAGGCAATAATAGCCATCACTTTAATCAAAATGTTTAAGGCTGGCCCAGCACTATCTTTAAAACTATCCCCTAGTGTATCTCCAACAACAGAAGCTTTGTGAGAATGTGAGTTTTTACCCCCTAAATTACCTTTTTCAATAAACTTTTTAGCATTATCCCAGGCCCCACCTGAGTTAGCCATCATTACTGCTAGTAAAAACCCAACTACAACTGAACCAATTAAAAACCCTCCCAAAGACTCTTTTCCAATTAAAAAGCCAATTAAAACTGGAACAATTACTGTAATAATTCCTGGCAAAATCATCTTTTTTAATGAACTTTTAGTAGATATTTTAATACAATGATTATAATCAGGTTTAACTTGGCCTTGTTTTAATCCTTTAATGTCCCTAAATTGTCTTTTTACTTCATTTACTATTTTGGAAGCGCTTTTTGAAACTGCTTCCATAATCAGTGATGAAAACACAAAAGGCATTAAACCACCTATTAAAATTCCTATCACAACTTTAGGCTGATTTAAATCCAACACATTAATACCTGCTATTTGAGAAAAGCTAGCTGATAAAATTAAAGCTGTTAAGGCAGCTGAGCCAATTGCAAAGCCCTTTCCTATGGCAGCTGTAGTATTTCCCACCACATCTAATTTTTCCGCCCTAGACCTTATTTCCTGCCCCATATTAGTCATTTGAGCAATGCCAGCTGCATTATCAGCTACTGGACCATAAGTATCAGTTGCTAGAGTAATAGCTAGGGTTGAAAGCATACCTATTGCCCCAATACCAATACCATAAAGGCCAGCTAGCTTAAAACAGCCAAAAAGACTGGCACTAATTATCAAAACAGGGAAAACCGTGCTTTTCATTCCTAAACTAATCCCAGTAATAATGTTTGTACCAGCTCCTGACTTAGAACTCTGGGAAAGATTTTTAGTATGAGAATACTTTGAAGAAGTAAAATATTCTGTAAAAAAACCAATTAAACTACCTGCTACAAGACCAATTAAACTTGAGCCAAACAAAAATAATGGTTTATTAGATAAAAAATGAAATAATAAAAATGAACCAATAATCACTAAAGCTCCAGCTATCCAAACTCCTAAATTTAAAATCTTTTGAGGATCGTCTCCTTTTGACGCACAAACAGACAAAGACCCTAAAAGACTAGCTATTAAACCAACGCAAGCTAAAAGCAAAGGTAATAAAACCACTAAATTGCCAAATAAAAAACTAAGACCTACTCCTAAAACCATTGTTGCTATAATAGAATCAACATAACTTTCAAAAAGATCTGATCCCATACCAGCAACATCTCCAACATTGTCTCCAACATTATCAGCTAAAACAGCTGGATTTTTTGGATCATCTTCTACTAACCCTAAATCTATCTTTCCTACTAAATCAGCCCCTATATCAGCTGCTTTTGTATAAATTCCGCCCCCAACTCTAAAAAACAAAGCCACTAAAGAAGCTCCAAAACCAAAACCATAAATTATTTGAGGATCTTTAAATATTATATAAAAAAGAGCAATTCCTAATATACCTAAACTAGCCACAAATACACCCATAACTAAACCAGATTTAAAAGCAATTTTTAAACCATCTAATATTTTAATTTTGACTTTTTCAACCGTTCTCACATTAGCTATAGTAGAAACTCTCATACCCAAAGTTCCAGCAATTGATGAAAAAAGTGCTCCAAACAAAAAAGTCAAAGCTAATTGCCATGAAATAAAAATCAAAAGTAGCCCCCCTAAAACCAAAACAAATAAACTAAGCACTTTGTATTCTTGGTTAAGAAAAGTAATAGCACCTTGCTTTATAAAAGAAGCTATTTCTTTTTGCTTTTCACCTTGAATCTTTTGAGATTTTATATTTTGAATAATCAGACCAGCAATAATTAAGCCAAGTACAGAGATAATAATAGGAATATACAACATAAATAAAAAAATTAATAATTTATTA
>CAZBSA010000052.1:0-3289 GCA_964494785.1 uncultured Gammaproteobacteria bacterium
AATAAAAGAATTTATTCAATATTATTAAAAATTTATGTTTAAAAAAATTATAAGTATCTTTATCGTATTAATTGCGGTTTTTGCAATGCTTTACTTTACTGGTATTTTAAATGATTTATTTAAAAAAGACCTAAAGCCTATGGCAGGAGAAGAAGAGGTACCAGAGGAAAAGGAAATGACTCAACTTAAAGTAGGTAGTAAAATACTTGGAAAAAGTATTGAAATTAAAAATATTAAAATTACAGGTAATAATCCAGCTAAAGGAAAAGTTTTAGTATCTATTAATAAAGAGGGAAGGGGAGTTTGGAAAAATATTGATGAAATTTTAGAAAAAGATAATGAAGGCTATAGTAATAAAAAGCTTTTTTATCTTTTAATTATTTTCTTTTCTGCTTTTTTAATTATTTATGCTTTAAAATCCACTAGTAGTGGAAATAGTAAGAAAAAAAATAAAGAAAAAGGTAAAAACAAAAAAGACAAAGATGATAAGCTTAATTTTTTGGACAACCAAAAGGAATAAGTTAAATTTAGCTTGACAAAAGACAATAATTTGATAGAATTTTTATATGTCTAAATATTATAATGCAAAAAGAAAAAGTAATCTTTACAAACCTGGTAAAAGATTTCCTTTAAGTAGATCAAAGATTGATCTTTATATGGATTGTCCCAGGTGTTTTTATTTAGATAGAAAATTAGGAGTTAAAAGACCACCCATGTATCCTTATACCCTAAATTCTGCAGTAGACAAGCTTTTAAAAAAAGAATTTGATATTAAAAGGGCTAATGGAGAAAAGCACCCTTTAATAAAAGAGTATGGTGTTGATGCAATCCCAGTTAAAGATGATAATATGGGTAATTACCGTAATAATTTTAAAGGAATTCGCTTTTTTCATAAAGATACTAACTTAGAAATATTTGGAGCTATTGATGATTTATGGAAAAACTCTAAGGGAGAATATATTGTAGTAGATTATAAATCTACTAGTAAAAATGAAAATATTACTAAGCTAGATAAAGATTGGCAAGATTCTTATAAAAGACAAATGGAAGTTTATCAATGGCTTTTAAAGAAAAATGGTTATAATGTATCTGATACAGGTTATTTTGTGTATTGTAATGGTATAACCGACAAAAAAGCTTTTGATGGCAAATTAGAATTTGATATAACCTTAATAGATTACAAAGGTGATACAAGTTGGGTAGAGCCAAAAATTAAGGAAATTTATAATTGTCTTAACTTAGAAAAAATACCTGAAAGCAGTAAGGATTGTGATTATTGTGCTTATAGAAGAGAAGCTAAGAAAGTTATTAAAGAAAATAAAAGTAATTCTCAAAAACAAAATAAATTAAATTTTTAATATTGATTTTTACAAAAAATAAAAAAAGGAGGAAACCATGGCAAAAATACTAGCCTATGACCTAGCCATTTTAATAAATCAGATTGACTGGACATATGAGGATTTGCTTAGATATCGTGTAGATACAACTTGGCAATATAGACTAAGTCAAATTAAAGGTAAATATATAGTGATACGTTGTGATTGCCCTTTTAAATATGTCCCTCAAGTTTTAAAATGGTTAAGAATTAACAATGTTGAATATGATAGTTTGTCTTTAGATCCTGATATGCCAGATGTTCAGGAAAAACCTGTAGTAGCAATTGATATAGATGGCACTTTAACTAAAGAAATTTGTTGGAATGAAGACCAATGTAAAAAGGCAAATCCAAGCAAATTAGTTAAAAAAGTTATATCTGCTTATAAGGATGTTTTAGTTGTTCTTTGGACTGCCAGAAGAGAAGAATTTATTCCAACTACTCTTCAATGGATGGTGAAAAATAATGTTCCTTTCCATGCTGTCTCAACTGAAAAAATGGCAGCTACTTTGTATATAGATGACAAAACTATCAATCCTGTACCTAAAAAAGCTAAAAAGCTTGCTAAAAAGCTTTTGTCAATTTAATCAAAAAATCAAAGCCTATACAAAAAAGTATAGGCTTTTTTATTTTAACTTAGATATGTTATTATAAGAATATGAACGATCAAAACATAAGTAAAAAAATAAATTATAAAAAAGAACTTAACCCTTCTCAGCTTAAAGCTGTTAAAGCTTTAAAAGGGCCAGTTTTAATTATAGCTGGGGCTGGTTCTGGGAAAACAAGAACTTTGATTTATAGGGTAGCTAGATTAGTTGAAAAGGGGATAGAGCCTAAAAGAATTTTACTTTTAACATTTACTAGAAAAGCTGCTAAAGAAATGCTTAAAAGAGCTTCAAGTATCTTAGATAAAAGATGTGACAGAGTTTCCGGGGGCACTTTTCATGGTTTTGCTAATAAGATTTTAAGACAATATTCTAACTTAGTTGGCTTTGATAAAAACTATACTATAGCTGATAGAAGTGATGCTCAGGATATTATATCTTTGTTTAAAACAAAAACTGATTTTTTTGATAAAGATTTAAAAACACCTAAAAAAAGTACTATTCATAATGTAATAAGTAAAAGTGTTAATAAAAATCAACCAATTAAAAAAGTATTAAAAAAAGAATATCCTCATTTTATTGAATATAGTAAGGTATTTGAAAAAATTGCTAAAAAGTACAAAAAGTACAAATTAGACAAAAATATAATGGATTTTGATGATTTGTTGGTTTATTTTAAAAAGCTTTTAAAAGAAAATAAAAAAATATGTGAAAAATTATCAAGATTTTATAAATATATAATGGTGGACGAATATCAGGATACTAATTTTATTCAAGGTCAAATTGTAAAACTTTTAAGCGATCAACACAAAAATATTTGTGTAGTAGGGGATGATTCACAAAGCATTTATTCTTTTAGAGGGGCAGACTTTAGAAATATTATGGATTTTCCTAAGATTTTTTCTAATACAAAAATAATTACCTTAGAAAGAAATTACAGAAGCACTCAACCAATTTTAAATTTAACAAACGAAATTATTAAACAAGCCCAAGAAAAGTTTTCTAAAACACTTTTTACAAAAAAGAAAAAAGGAGAAAAACCTAAGTTTGTTGAAACTTATGATGAAAATCATCAATCTAGCTTTGTGGCAGATAAAATAATTGATCTTGTTAATGATAAAGATCTTAATTTAGATAATATTGCTGTACTGTTTAGAAATGGTTGGCATTCTAATGTTTTAGAAATAGAGTTAGCTAAAAAAAATATACCTTTTAAAAAATATGGCGGATTTAAATTTGTAGAAGCAGCTCATATAAAAGATATTATTGCCTTTTTAAAAGTAGTACAGAATTGGCAAGATACGGTAAG
>CAZBSA010000053.1:0-3050 GCA_964494785.1 uncultured Gammaproteobacteria bacterium
AATATACCTCCAGGCTGAAACCAGTGAATTACCAGAATTAAAAAGAGTTATTGTGGCCTATAAAGACAGTATTGCTATGGAAGAAAAATTAGGCTCAGCCTTAGAAAAGATATTTAAGGGTGATATATCAAGTCCTAAAACCAACTCAAAAGAAAAAGAAGAAACTAATCAAAAAGAGACTATTTCAATTAACTTAATTGAAAAAGCTAATAGGGCTTATAATAATGCTTTAAACGCTCAAAAGCAAGGTAATTGGAATAAGTATGGTCAGTATATTCAAGAGCTGGGAAACATATTAGAACAACTAGAATAAAGCTTCAATTTTATAAATAGGCTTGACAAAGTTTAATAAATTTGATATATTATAAATAATATAATATTATATTAGCTTCTTTCTTTGACCAGATAAAAGTAGATGAGGAAATCCCTACTTTAATCTCATTTGGAGGTTCAAATCCTTCCCGTGGCCGGGTTCATAAAATTACTTTTACTTTTTGTAATAGTGAAAGTAAGACAAAAGCAAAGGTTCGAAACCTAAAAAATGGTAGCTGAATGTTAAGAAAGAAGCCTTCTAAAAAGGAGGAGAAATAAAAAAGGCGAGATATTTAATTTCTCGCCTTATTTTTTTTATAAAAAATCTAATATTAAAGATATGATTTAGTTTGATAATATTAAAAATGCCGAGGGCGGGATTTGAACGTCGCTACTTTGTAACGCTTTTTAAAACCAATCGGTTTTAATATTTCCTCCACGGGAAAACAATTTATGTTTTCCCGACCCCTTTCTAGCTCAAATCCACACATTTATTAACTAAGTTTTATTGACTTAATAGATAATACGTATTATTAGACTGATATATGATAATATGCCGAGGGTGGGATTTGAACCCACACAGGCAATAATGCCTACAGCGACCTGAACGCTGCGCGTATACCATTTCGCCACCTCGGCTAAAATTATTTTAAAGTTCTTTGAGTTAGATTATACCAATTCTCTATATTAATAAATCTATCTCCTGGATTTTTAATAGCTTTAACACCAATTCCTTGGATATTTTTATCTACTAAATAATTATAATTAAAATTATATAAGAATATGGCTGGCTTTAATTGAGATATTTGAGTTTGAAAACTTTTATAATATTGTCTTTTCTTCTCAATATCACTTGCAATCAAAGCATTTTCTAATAATTCATCAATTTTACGATTATCTAAATTAGTAATATTTAAAGTTGAGATTTCTGAATTAGAGGAATGCCAAAGTGAAAAAAGCCCAGTATTGTAATTAGTTAAGACTCCGTATAAAATAATATCAAAATCTTTATTTGTTATAATAGGCTTAATTCTTTTAGTCGGTAAAATAATTAATTTAACCTTTAAACCAATTTCTTGCCAAGCTTCTTGAATATTTTTTGCTAACTCAACCATTATAGGTTGATTAATAGTTTTAATACTAAATTCTATTATTTCGTCGTCTTTTTCCCAAAACCCATTATTATTTTTGCGCCAATCATTTCTTTTTAATATATTAATCGCTTTATCTTTATTAAATTCATTTTTAGAAATACTATTGTTATAAAAGGTAGAAAAGGGCAATATGGGACCAAAAATTGGATTAGCATTATAATTTAAATTTTCTTTTAATATTTTATGTTTGGGGGTAAGGTAGCTTAAAGCTTGTCTTAAAGATTTTTCCTTAAATAACTCTTTGTCTAAATTAAAAAATAAAGCATTATAAAAATTCCATTTAAATTTAAAGGTTCTTATATTTTCTAAGTTTTCATTAATAATATTAACATGGGGGCTAAAAGCACTAATTTTTTGACCTAAAAGATCATTATAAGCATTCTCAATTTTACCATAAAATAAAAATTTAATATTTTTAATATAAGGCTTTTTATTATAAAATTTAGTGTTAGCTTTTAGTTTATAAAAGACTAAATTACCTTTTTCATCTTTACCTAATGAGTCAAATTGAAACATGCCTGTGCCAACTGGTTTTAAACTAAACTCTATATTATTATCTAATAAATCAAAATTTGACCAAATATGTTTAGGAATGATCTTAGTAGTTAAAATAGGGTATAACTGATCTTTATTTAAATCAGTTTCTATTTTCAAGCAACGATTATCTAATTTTGTAATATCTATTAATTCTACTAAAGATAATTTAGGATTTAGTGTATCAAATTTTTTAGCTTTATTAAAAGTGTAAACTATATCATCAACCGATAAAGGTTTATCGTCATGCCAAAAGATTTCTTTTTTAAGACATGCTTTGTAATAATTTTGATCTTTTGGCTTTTGGGGTAATTTATCTAAAAGATCAGGTTTAAATTCTAAATTTTTATTTTTTTTCAAAAGTCCAGAATAAATAAGCTGAGTAATGCTTTTATCAGTATCATTTTGTGCAGTTAAAGGATTTATACTTTTAGGTTCTTCTAACAAGGCCTCTTTAAAGGTACCATGAAATTTAAAATTGATCTTAGTATATAAAAAATAGAGCCGAACAATCACTGCTGTTAAAAGCAAAATGATAATTAGGCTTATTATAGTAATAATTAATTTTTTCTTAAAAGATAAAGAATTAAGAAAACTTTTATCTTTGATGCTTTGAATTTTAATACTTTTCATGTTTTAAACAAATAATCGTAAAGCACTAAGTACTAAAAATAGCACTGCTAAAACAATAGTAGTTCTAAAAATAAATTTTTCAGCACCTCTTTTTGTTCTATAAGAATCTCCACCTCCACCACCTCCAAACATAGAGGAGAGCCCTCCACCACGTGATTGAAGTAAAATTCCAACAATTAAAAGAATAGAAACAATAATCTGAGCAATAGATAATAATGACATAAATAAAGTTTTAAATTAATTAGTGTAAAATTATTTTATCATTTTTAGTTTTTTTTGTAAACCTTTTTTGTTTTGACATGAACTATAAATTAGTTTATTATTTAAATAATCATGCTCCCATCGTCTAACGGTTTAGGACGTCAGCTTCTCAAGCTGGAAATTGGGGTTCGATTCCCCATGGGAGTATTTTTTTAT
>CAZBSA010000054.1:0-3016 GCA_964494785.1 uncultured Gammaproteobacteria bacterium
AGATAAAACAAGCTGTGGTTGGATATGGTAATGCTAAAAAACATCAGGTCCAGGTCATGGTAAAACAATTTTTAAAATTAGATGATATTCCAAAACCAGTTGATGCAGCTGATGCTCTAGCTGCAGCTATTACTTGTTTTCAAACTAAAAAGTTTGATAAAACAAAATAAGTCCTAATAAGTTTAATGTGTTAGGATGTGAAAAGCCAAAACAAAAACTACAAGATTATTTCTTGTAGTTATTTTTAATATTATTGTTTAAATTTTAGATTTTATTGCAACGGATAAATATAACCTAATATTTTCCAACCATTTTGCCATACACCAGTTTTATTTAAAAGGGTTCTATCTGAGTAAGCTCTTCTGTTTAAACCATTCATTTCTGATATTGTTACATGACTTGAATCATAATTTTCTACATAAGCTACATGACCATAAGCTTGGCAAAGCCAACTAGTACAAGTTAAATACATAATAGCGCCTGATCTTGGTCTTGAGCTTACTGTGTAACCAGCACTTTTAGCATTATAATACCAGGTTTCAGCATTACCCCATGAAGGAACACATTGTTTTTCTTGACTTGCCCATTTATAAGCGGCCCAAGAAGTACATTGGCGAGCAATAAATTTATGACAATTAGTAGTATTCCACCAATCCCAATAACCATTATAATTATGGGAATGATCGACTGTATAAGAAGGTTGTGGTTTTGGCTTTGGTTTTGGGGGTGGAGATCCGTCAGGAATAATTAAGGTTTGACCTGGTGAAATATTATCTCCTAAATTATTAAACTTAGAAATTTCTTGAACTGAAGATTTATATTTTTTAGCAATGTAAGAGATATTTTCTCCCTTTTTAACTTTATGAGTGATTCCATCAGTTGGGAGGATCTTAAGCTCTTGGCCCGGTTGAATTACAGACCAACTGCTTAAATCATTTTCCCAAAGTATTGTTGACCAATAAAGGCCAAACTTTCTGGCAATAGTTGATACAGTATCACCCGGCTTTACAATATAGGTTTCAATTTTAGTTCTGGTTTTAGGGGCCGAAGCTTGGAAGTCAGATTTGGGCGGGACAAGGCTGGCTCCATTAGAAGAGGTTAAAAATGTTGGTTTTTCTTCTTTTTGAGAAGCTATATTAAAATCATTTTTTGCTTGAGCTTTATTAGTATCAATGTCAGATATTTGAGGTAAGCCTGATTCAATTTTTATATTTGCAAGGCTAGCTGTTTTTAAATTTTGATCAGAATTAGGATTAATTATAAAAAATAAACTTAACCCTATAATAAAAATTAAACCTATATAAAAAGAACTTTTCACCCTTGGGAGTGAAAAGTGAATATTAATGGTTTTAATTTTTTTCGATATATTAAAACCACTTAGATAAGTTCTAGTTTTATCTAGGAATTTTAAGCCAATCCGCTTAACCTTTTTAGCTTGATATATTAAATTTTTAATGGTATTATTATTCATACAAGTGTTTATAAATATAGCAATTTATAGAGAAATTGCAATATCAGTTATTCACAGCCTTAAATTTACCTTAAACAATATTGTATTAGACTAAGTTTAATAATTTGTTCATGTCTTTAGCTCAACAAACAAAAAAATATTTTAAAAACAATAAGTTCCCCCTGAGAAAACGGGGGCAAAATTTTTTAATAAACAAAAATGCTATTCAAAAAATTATTAATGCCTCTAATCTTTACTCCAGTGATCAGGTGGTAGAAATAGGTGCTGGAACAGGGAATTTAACTAAATTTTTATTAAAAGCAAAAAAAATTATTGCTATAGAAATAGATGGTTTTCTAATTAATATTTTAAAAAAAAGATTTGAAAATAATTCAAAAGTTGTTATTAAAAATAAAGATATACGTGAATTTAGTTTAACTAGTTTAAATTTAAAAGATTATAAAGTAATTTCTAACATTCCTTTTAATATAACAGGCCTTTTAATTAAAAAACTTTTAACTGAAAATAATAAACCTAAAAATATAATTATAGTTTTACAAAAACAAGTAGGGAAAAGAATTGTGGCTAATCCTCCTAATATGTCTCTTTTATCTGTTTCAGTTAAATTTTTTGGAAAGCCAGAAATAATTGGAAATATTAGCAAAAATAGTTTTTGGCCAAGACCAAAAGTGGATAGTGTGATTTTAAAAATTAAACCTAATAAAAAATATTCAATAACAAAAGATAAGTTTTTTAAAGTTGTCAAAGCTGGCTTTCGTCATCCAAGAAAATATTTACTTAACAATTTATTTTTAAGTGGTATAATAAATAAAGAAAAAGCAAGAGAATTTTTTAAAGAGCTTAATCTTAATTTAAAAATTAGAGCTGAAAAATTAAATGTTCAGGATTGGGTTGATTTAGCTAATCTTATTTTTAAAAAATAATTATAATATGGATAAAAAAGACAACAAACTTTTTATTATAATGATTATTGGAACTTTAATAGTTGTTGCTATTGTCTATTTTCATTTTAAAAGTATGATTTATGGTGTTTTCCCCCAAAAACAACCTATTAGTGAAAATAAATTATCTCAGAACCAAGAAGAAATTTTAAAAATTGACACTGATAAAGATGGTTTATATGATTTTGAGGAAAGACTAAGTTATGGTACTTCTCAATATATGGCTGATACTGATGGGGATGGTTTTTCTGACAAAGAAGAAATAGATCAAAACAGCGACCCTTTAAATGCAAGCTCTATACCCGGTCAGGAAATTTCACAATCTGAAAAAGAGGTTGTGGAAAAATCCAAAGATGAAAATAAGAATATTAAGGTGGTAAAACCAAAAGAAATAACAGCTGATGAAATTAGAAAATTACTTATAGAACAAGCTGATCTTAGTAAAGAAGTTGTGGATAGCTTTGATGACAAGACCTTAAAATCCTTGTATAATGAAACCAAAGATGAGTTTGAAGAGAACCCTGAAAATATAAATAAATAATCTAATTATATGAATAAAAATTTTAAAAAATTTATATTAATTATTTTTGCAGCAATTTTAATT
>CAZBSA010000055.1:0-2923 GCA_964494785.1 uncultured Gammaproteobacteria bacterium
GAGCCCAATCTAAAAATTCATCAGTCCATTTTTTAGAAGGCTTAATTTTTCCAATAGGCTTTTTACTCATTAAAGCTTTTTGAAAGTAATCTTTTGTATAATCTAGAATATCAGGATTTTCTCCAAATTCTGATATAAGGCAAGGACCATAAAATGTTTGAAGATTAGCTTGAGTTAAAAAAGCAAAATGTAAAACAGTAATATCAGAATAACCTATAAATGGCTTAGGGTTTTCTTTTATAATAGAATAATCAATATCTTGTAAAAGTTGGTTAGCATGATTGCCACCAATAGTGGTTAAAATAGCATCTATATTTTTGTTTTTAAACATTTGATGAATGTCAGATACTCTTTTTTCTCGGCTAGCTGATACATAACCGTTTATTTTTTTTGAATGGGGAGAGAATTTAACTTTAAAACCCATTTTTTCAAGACATTGTTTACCTTTTTTGGTTCTGTGTTTAAAAAGACCTGCTAAGCCACTTGAAGGAGCAACAATTCCTATAGTGTCTCCCTTTTTTAATTTTTTTGGTTTGGTTAAATTCATATGATTTATAATTTTCAATAATAAGAAAATTTAAAACTTAAATAATTTGTAATATAAAAGCCCAACATATTCATGAAAAGCAATATCTGTTTTTTCTAAGTTATTAGCTTTTGGGAAAAAGTCCATTAAATCATATTCTTGTTCAATTTTAAAATCAGCTGGGGCAGGGATAGGGTTTGTTTTAAAATTTTTAAATAAATAAACTGATCTTGGCATGTGATAGCTTGAAGTCACAAGATAAAAAGATTTTTGTTTTAAAATTTTAGAAACTATTTGAGCGCTTTCATAAGTAGTTCTTGATTTATCTTCTAATATAATATTTTTTGAATCTAAGCCTCTTTGAATTAAAAAGTTTTTAACCTTTTGGCCAACCTGAATATTAGGTTGCAAAGGGCGAGAACCAGAAATTATTACTTTTAAGGGGTCTTTAAATAGATTATTTAGCCTTAAAACCTCACTAGCTCGAATTTGAGAGCCTTCTTTACCTCCTAAAAGTAAAACTACGGTTTGAGTTTTTTCTATGTCTTGTTTGCTGATCTCAGGGTATTTAGCTTCTAAAGGTTTTATAATTTTATCAGCTACCAGGGTAATGGAAAATAAATAGTATATTATAATTGATAATATTAAAAGGATTTTACCAAATCTTTTTTTATAAAGTAAAAGACCTATTAAAAAAAAGCAAAGTATAAATACACTTGGATATACAATTTGTTGAATAAGTTTAAAAAAAATCATAAAAGTAAAGATTAATTTAAACCTGGGGTTTAATTTGCCCCAGGTTTTAAAGGTTTATATAATAGATTTTATATTTTTTATTATAAATTTCCTTGAAATTCACTTTCATTAATGTCATCTTCATCTTGCTTGGAAAAATATTCAGCTCCAAAAGCATAAAGTATTCCAATAAATCCTCCTAGGATACCGGCTATTAAAACATTTAATTTTCTATTAGGAGCAATTCTTGTTTCTGGGGCAGCCGCGACAACTTCAATTTTTGTAGGTGTGGTTTCATATTGTTTTTCAAATTGTTTTTGTTGTATTCTCTCATCAAAATCAGCCATTCTTTCTTTTAAAGTTGATTGTTTTCGGGTAATTTTTTGATCTAACTCTACTAAGTTGTGTTCTAAATTTCTTTTTTTATTTTTTTGGTTTTCTTGTCTTTGTTTATTTTTATCTAAAAGAGCAATATAGCTTTCTACCATTCTGCCTTGACCTTCAGAAGTAATATTGGCTCTTTTTTGTATTTCATTGTTATAAAAGTTTATATCATTTTGTATTTGAGTAAGTTCTGTTTCAACTTGTTTAATGTCTTGTTTAACTTTTTCTTTTCTTTTTTCAAGAGTTTTTATATCTTCTTTTAAGTCTGTCTTTACTTTTTCTTGGTTTTGTTTTAAAGAATTAAGCTCTGATTGAAAAGTGGTTCTAGCTACACTAAATTTATTATCATGATAAGCAAGTAAGATATTTGAAACTTTATCTACGATTAAGGCAGATTTTTCTGGATCATTGGCTCGGCCTGATATTTTAATAAAATGAGCAGACTCATCGCCATTTTCTACTTCTTTAAGAGAGAAAATGTTTTTAATAGTATTAGTGGTTGTCTTGTCAGTTAAATTTAAAGGAGTTTTTAATTCTTTTCTAAGATCTTTTAAAATAGTATCACTTGTTAAAAAGGATTTAATTTCATTAAATGATTGAATATTTTCACTTCTAATTTTTCCTATTTCTATAAGACCAGTTGCTTCAAAAGTAGGAGGAGTGATTAAACTTACAACTGCAGCCAAAACTACTGCAATTAAAAATATAATAACAATGGACCATTTTCTTTTCCATAAAACCTTTATATATTCTCTTAAGTCAATTTCTTCGTATTGGGGATCTTGATTTTCCATAATATTAAAATTAATTGTTTTATTTTATATATTTTTATTATAAGCATATTTTTGTTTTTGTCAAGGTATTGTTGAGGCTAATAAGGATATATTATAAGCTTTAAGCATAAAAGTTGGTTAACCTTAAGGGTACACCACTCTAATTTGGCTTAGATACGTGTGCACCTTAAGGGTGCACATAATAAAGGTGCACATAATAAATTAATTTTATTCTATAAAATGTTTAATATCTTCTGGGGTAAGTAATTTAGATAAATCTGCATATTTTTGCATACCCAAAGACGGATTATGAGAAAAGCCTATATATTCTAGTTTTTTATTTTTATATTTTAAGTATTTTATCGCTGGGATTAAATCAGTATCTGAACTTATAAGAATGGCGGTATCGTATATATCATCAACTGCTCCTATTAATAAATCAACTGCCATTTTAACATCTACCCCTTTTTCTCTAGTTTTCCCCTTGTCATATATGATTTTACCT
>CAZBSA010000056.1:0-2900 GCA_964494785.1 uncultured Gammaproteobacteria bacterium
CCCATGAAAAAAAATATAAAGGAGGTTATCAGAAAATGATAATCTTAATAACAGGAGCATTGATTGGGGGATTTCTAGGTTGGTTTGTTATGAAAAAAGAAAAAGATATAAAACTAACCATCTTCTTTATTATTGTCGGTTTAGTGGCAGGGTCTTTCCTGGCAGGGTTAACTAGCATAGTAATCACTACTCAAGTAGCAGATTCAAGCTATGTAAAAACTAGAGAAATAATAGTTGAAAACATCCACTTAGAAAAAAGACTCAAAGGCACCTTTTTCCTTTTATTTGGAAGCTTAGAGGAAAAACTATACTATGTTTATAAAAAGGAAAATGGAACCTTGCAAAAAATTGCCGCCAACAATGTAATTGCGGTAAAAAAGGGGAAAAAAGAAAAAATAATAGAGGTTTTTAAGGAATATAAAAATATTCCACAAAAATATCCTTTATTTACCTTTAAAAGATATAGATCGGATAATAAAAGATATATAGTAATCACCTCCAAATAATAAAAAATACCCCCACAGTAAAAACTGTGGGGTTTTTTCTTGACAAATCCATTAAAAAGTGCTATTTTAAAACAAATTGATCTTTAAAAAAATAAAATATATAAGGAGGAAAAATGACTACTATAATTATCTTAGCTATTATAGGACTTGTAATAGGAATTAGGCTAGCTGATAAATGGGAAGACGTGGCGGCAATCCCTATTGCAACATTTTTTGGAGCCTTAATGGGATTCTTCATTTCGACATTAATTATGACTTGTGTCTGTAATAAAGATTTTGTTAAAGTAGCTGAATACAAATTAGTTCCTTTTCCTGATGGAGAAATTTCAAAAACCAAGCAAATAAAAGAGGAAACATATTATCGCTTTCGCTATAAAACAGAAAAAGGTATTAACAGTAAAATTATCCCAGGTCATAATGTTTACATTAAAAAGGGTAATCCAGCCAGGTTAATTGTTTGGCAATATCAGTTTATTCCAAATAACAAAGAAAAGCCTTGGGTAGCTCCTGATTGGATGTTTTTCCGATATGCAGGTGAAACAAATATAATAGTTTATGAATAAAAATACCCCCACAGTAAAAACTGTGGGGTTTTTTAAATTATAAATATTCTAATATTTTTAAAATTCTTGCTTTTCTAAATCTATTACTGTTTTTATTTTTTCATTCTGACGCGTAAATTCAACACTAATTTGATCACCAGGATTTTGTGATTGAAAAATATAAGATAAATTAACACCTGGCTTAACTTTTGTCCCTCCCACTTCTATTATAACATCAGCATTTCTTAAATCTGCTTTTTCACCAGGAGAATTTTCATTAGGATCTCCATAAACTATAGCTCCTTTTTCTAAATCTTTAAATTGGTCACTTAAAAGGCCAGGTGCTTCAGAAATACGTAAATATTCTAGACCAGCATAAGGCCAAGAAAATTCTTTTGTTTGAATAACTTGATTTATCTTAGAGGCTAGGATCCAGGCTGGAACAATACTAGAATCTTTTACTAATCCAACTATATGTTCATTTTTAAAAACTACCCCAGCTGGCGACAGCTCTAAAGACACCCCTTTATTTAACCTGATGCCACTATTAAGTTCATCAGTTGATCGAACTAAATCTTCTGTTTCATAAATATTTCTAGCTTGAGGTTGAGATACTTTAGTGGTCCAAAAATTTTTAAATTTATCTAAAACAATTAAATCATCAGTGGGGTTTAAATTTATATGATTTAAAATATTAGAGGCTTTAATGTCTTGAACGGGTATTTTAATTAAACTAGCTCCTGTTTTAGGGTCATAAATTTTACGTGTAATATTAAAAATATCATTATTAGAATTAATAGCTACATAATCTTTGTCTTCTTGAAATTGAGCAGTTGTTAAAAGCCAACCATTTTTTTTAACTGCTACTGCTAAAGCCTTTGTTTGCCAAGGCGCATAAATTTGTCTTAAAAAATCTTCTGGTTCACCCTTGTCTTCAAAAATAGTCCAAGTCACTTCTTTTAAAAATGAAATATCTTTGGGTTTATAAACTGTATCTTGCATTAAATCATCTGGACTATTTTGAGACAAATTTTGATCTGCTTTTTCTTTATCTAAATTATTTTGATTTTTAATTGTTTGATTATTTTTAAAAGGAAACCATTGAGGTAATTCATTACCTTCTAAAACATAACCACTCCCAAAAACTCCGCCTAAAATTCCAAAAAATATGGCAATGATTAATACCAATAAAAAAGATATCCCTTTAGTTTTTATTGGTTTTTGTAAAACATTTAAATTCTTTTTATTATATAAATCAGATACTTTTTGTTTTATATCTAAACTATTTTTTTCATCATCAGTCCATCTTTTACTTTTACTAATACCAACTGAAGATTCTTTATCAGAATCAGTACTAATATTTATCTTTTTTTGGTTTTTTTTATTTTGTTTTTCTGACATATAAAAAAATATAAAATTATTAATTATTTAAATCTTCTGGTTTAATTTCTTTCCATTCCCCACTACTATCTTTTTTATATAAATTCATACTAGATACAGTTTCTGTATCTGAATAAACTAAATCAACTGTAGTTTTACTGCCAGCTCTTTTAGAACTATTAATTTTTTTATCAATAACCTTAGGTTTGGTAATTTTTTCCATTCTAATTTTCCCAATTGGAGCCTGAAATTCTATAATTTCTTTTTCACCTTTGATTTCTTGTCCTTTATGGGTTTCATCTATTATAATTTCCTTATTATCTTGGCGGTCAATACCAAATTTTTCTTCTGCTAAGTATACTAATTGTCCCCATTTGCTTGAATTCATAAATTAGTTTTTATTGATTTTTTAAATTTATCTACCACCTTTACCTATTATTATATAATTTTTTATAAAAATAACAAATTAATT
>CAZBSA010000057.1:0-2827 GCA_964494785.1 uncultured Gammaproteobacteria bacterium
TTCTATAAATTTTTCTCTGCCTAATTCGTGTCTAGTTTTGCCTTTTTTTTGAAGCATTTTTTCAACTACATTTTGAGTAGCAATCCCAGCATGATCTGTGCCTGGTACCCATAAAACTTTTTTGCCATCCATTCTTTGAAACCGGATTACAATGTCTTGAATAGTTGTATTTAAAGCATGACCCATATGTAAAGATCCAGTAACATTTGGAGGGGGGATTACAACAGAATAGGTCTGATTCTTTCTGTTTTTTAAATTATCTGGGTTAAAAAGTCCGCTTTTTTGCCAGCGGGTATAAATTTTTTGCTCGTGTTTTTGGGGTTGATATTTTTTATCCATTTTATTTCACTTTGATTATTCTTGTATTTGCTTTATTAAACTTGTGCTTTATATTAACAAACTTTGTGTTTTTTGGCAATATATTTTTTATTTTATTAGCCCATTCTATTGCAACTACAGTATTTTTTTTATTAAACCAATCTTTTATACCAATGTTTATTAATTCATTTGCTCCTTTTAAGCGATAAGCATCAACATGAATAAAATATTCTATATTTTTTTTCTTGTTAGGTAATTTATAAGTTTTCATTAAAACAAAAGTGGGGCTAGTAATGTTTTCTTCTAATCCAAGGCTCTTAGCTAATCCTTTTATAAAAACAGTTTTGCCGGCCCCCAAATTACCAGACAAAGCAATAGTTTCCCCCCCCTTTAAGTGGTGGGAAATTTTTTTAGCTATTTTAATAGTTTGTTCTTGAGAATGACTTATGGTTTTCATAGCTTAGGTTTTTAAATTAGGATTAGCTTTTAATTTAAACCAATTTTTATTTAATCGATCCTTTTGTTTTCTAGAAATTGTTTTGTGTTGGTAGTAAGCCGTAATTGCTATCATAGCTGCGTTATCTGTACAGTTATTAATTGCAGGTACTAAAAATTTTATATTTTTAGATAATTTTTTAATTTTTGTTTTAAAGGTTTGACGAAGGGCCTTATTAGCTGCCACCCCGCCGCTTAAAAGTATTGATTTTGCCTTATATTTTTGAGCTGCTTTTATTGTTTTTTTAGTTAATACTTCTACAATTGCTTTTTGAGCTTCATAAGAAATGCTTTGAATAAATTCAGGCCTGTTTTTAATCTTTTCATTTTCTTTTGTTTTATATAATATAGCGGTTTTTAAACCTGAAAAGCTAAAGTCGAAATTTTTTGAATTTATCATAGGACGAGGCAAAGAAACCTTAAACCTTTTTTTAATAGTTTTAGGTTGTTCTTCCCATTTTTCTGCCTGCTTTGATATTTCTGGTCCACCAGGATATTTTAGTCCTAATATTTTAGCTGTTTTATCAAAGCATTCCCCTGCTGCATCGTCTCTTGTTTGCCCTAATTTTTTATAATTATTATTTATCAATAAACCAAGCTCAGTATGTCCGCCTGAAGCAATTAAAGATATAGCCGGGTGTAAAATGTTAGAAAATTTTAAAAAGTTGGCATATATGTGAGCTTTTAAATGATTTATACCCATTAAAGGTATTTTTTTAGCAAAGCTTAAAGTTTTGGCTGCTTCAATTCCAACTAAAAGTGATGTTATAAGTCCTGGTCCTTTTGTGACTGCTATCAGGTCAATATTAGATAAAGAATGTTTTGAGCTGTTTAAAGCCTCTTTTATTACAGGTATTATTTTTTTAATATGCTCTCTAGCAGCTACTTCAGGGACAACTCCACCATACTTTCTATGAATAGATATTTGGCTGGCAACAGTATTAGATAAAACTTTTACATTATTTTTGTTTATTTGTAAAACAGCGGCAGCTGTTTCGTCACAAGAAGTTTCAATTCCTAGTATTAACATATTTTTTTATTAGTAAATTATATATAGTTATTATAGCAAAAAAAATAATTGACAAAAATAAAACAATATGTTAAAGTTTTTAATGTCTTTTCCACAAATATATTTGACATGATATTTTAAATCATATAATCTAAAAATACATATATTTATTCAATGTATTTTATGCAAAACAAAAAACTAAAATTTCAAAAGTCAGCTGGCTAAACTAAGCGAGTCAATTATGTATGCGCTAGAGCCGCTGGCAAGCGGTTTTTTGTTTATCAGAAAGAAAAAAGATCTTTTACAATTCAACGTAGAGATAAAGCAATTTTATTATTAAAATAATGCAATTTTGTCTATTACATGGTAGATTAGAACGTTAGTGCATTTGGTGGATGCCTAGACACTAAAGGCCGATGAAGGACGTAGCAGTCTGCGATAAGCCTCGGGGAAGTGACAAGCAACTTTTGATCCGGGGATTTCCGAATGGGGAAACCCGCTTACTGGAAGAGTAAGCAATCCTAATTTTTTAGGATAGGGCACTCAGGGAACTGAAACATCTTAGTACCTGATGGAAAGGAAAGCAAAATCTTTTGATTAGCTATTTCCTTAGTAGTGGCGAGCGAAAAGGAAACAGTCTAAACCTTACAAAACCTAATCTGTTTTAAAGGGCACCTTCGGGTGACTCTTTAAAACAATAAAAGGCTTTAGGGCCAAAATGTTTTGTAGGGGGTTGTGAGGGAATATCATTTTGCTTCCTAAAAAGCAAAGTTATTATTTATAAATTTAGTCGAATGGTTCGGAATCAACCAACCAAAGAAGGTGAAAGTCCTGTAGGTGAAAAACTTATAAAGATAATTGATATTCTTTTCAAGTAGCACTGGGCCCGTGAAACCTAGTGCGAATCCGGGCGGCCTATCGTCCAAGACTAAATACCTTTAGTGATCAATAGTGAACTAGTACCGTGAGGGAAAGTTGAAAAGTAGCCCGTTTAGGGCGTTGAAA
>CAZBSA010000058.1:0-2790 GCA_964494785.1 uncultured Gammaproteobacteria bacterium
CGGTGATTCTTCTGACAATGTTCCCGGAGTGAAAGGAATTGGCCCCAAAACAGCAGCTAAACTCCTTAAAGAATATAATAATTTAGAGAATATATTTAAAAATTTAGATAATTTAAAAGAAAAATATAAAAATATTATCTCAGAAAACAAAGAACAGATTAAAAGAGCCAAAGAACTAATAAAATTGAAAAAAAAGATTAAAGATTTGAATTTTGACAAAATTAAAAATAAGCAAGAGTTTGATACTGAAAAAATTATAAAAACTTTTAAAAAATTTAATTTTAAAAGTTTAATTAAAAGAATCTATAAGCTAGATAAAAAACAAGGTAATTTATTTTAAATATGGTAATTTTTTTATATGGACCAGATATATATAGATCTAAAAACAGATTAAATTTTTTAAAACAAAAATTTAAAAAAAAATACGGCCAGGAGAAAAACTTAAGTATTTCTCACTTAAATCCTAAAAAAATAAAACCAGAAGAAATAAATAAGTATTTTTTTAGCCAAGGTCTTTTTACAAAAAAGAAATTGATTATAATTTCATCATTATTTTCCCCTCTTAATAAAAGAAATAATAAAAAATTAAATACTTTAGCTAAAAAACTATTAAATCCGGTTAAGCAAGCTGCTAAAAAATCAGCTCAAGATTCAAACATAATTATTTTCTGGGATCGCAATATCAAACAAAAGAACCTTACTCAAAGCCAGAAAAAACTTTTTAAATACTTAAAAAAATTAAAACACGCCACAAAGTTTAAACTTTTAACTAATACCAAAACAAAAGACTGGATTAAAAAAAGAGTTAAAAAGCAAAATGCTAAAATAACTCCCAAAGCTAGCCAACTCTTAATTGATATTTATGGCAACGACCTTTATGCTTTAGATAATGAAATTAAAAAACTATCAAGCTTTAATTTAAAAAATAAATTAATTGATCAAAAATTAATAAATAATCTAATATTAGCCAACCCCAAACAAGAGATCTGGGATTTAACTGATGCTGTAGGCGATAAAAACCAAAAAAGAGCTTTAACTTTACTAGAAAATGCCCTAAATCAAGGAGCAGATATAAACTATATCATTTCAATGCTAGGCTATCAATATAGATTAATTTTAAAAATTAAATCTTTTCAAAAAAATCATAGTACAAAACAAGTAAAAAAAATAGCTAATACTTTATCTATCCACCCTTATCCTTGTAAAAAAGCTTTAAAATCTAGTCAAAAATATAATTTAAAAGAAATAAAAAAAATCTATGCTCAATTAACAAACATAGATTTCTTATCTAAAAAAAGTAATGTAAAAGCTAAGAACCTTTTAAGTCTTTTAATTATTAAAAATTAACTTAAAGAGTTAAGTTTTTTAGCAAATCGAGACTTTTTTCTAGAACCATTGTTTTCTTTAATAGCCCCAGCTTTGACTGCTTTATCTATAGCTTTTTGTAATTTTTCAAAAGTAGCTTTAGCTTCTTTTTTCTTCGAGGCCTTTATTTGTTTTAAAAAAATGCGACGTAAAAATTTAATACGCGCTTTTCTTTTTTTATGGCGATTTCTAACTTTTTTTGAGTGCCGCATTGCCTTAGCAGCAGATTTTTTAATAGGCATAAAAAAATAAATTAAATTTGATCATAATCTGTTTCATCATAATCTCCATAAGGATCATCTTCTCCGCCTTCTTCATTTAACATGTGTTCTTCTCTATCAATAAGCTTTTGCCACTTATCTCTTCCATCTATTAAAATATCAAGTCGTGATTGAAAATCTTCATTAAAGCTTTTCATTAACTGAGGGTCTTTTTGAAAAAGCTCATATAATTTCTCAATTGCACTTTTGGGTAAAATAGGTAAAAAAACAAGCAAGTCATTCTGCTCTTGTGTAGGAATATCAGATTCATTAATTAGCTTGCGCAACTTATCTAATTCTTTAGCCATGATACTTGAAAATTAAATCTTAAGCGATATTCTCAAGATTTTTCTTTATTAAATCAGGATGCTCCATAACTGCTTGACTTATTTTACAAGAAATTTTAAAAACCTGTTTTAGGTTAGAATCTGGGGATTTTTGAATTATCTCCTCATTCTTTTTTTGAAAATTAACATGTAGTTTTTTAGTTTCTTCATCCGGGTTTGACCAGCGTTTAACAATTTTTTTAATTTTCAAAAAATTTCCCTCTCTTTCCTCCTTTGAAGCTTTTTGTTCAAAATTTTTCTCTAACATAATTTCCTTTAATAAGCCTCCACAACTTTTTAGTTATATATTTAATATAACAGAAATTTGTAGATTGTCAAGTTTTAACATCCATGATATAATTTAAGTATAACAGAAACTTTTAAAAATTCAATTGTGGACAATATGATTTATTCAATTCAAGGAAAAATTAGCCAAATTAAAAAAAATTCTATAGTTGTAAATGTCAATAGTATTGGTTATAAGATAATAGTTACAAAAGACTTAACTAAAAAAATAAAAAAAGGGGGGAATATCAAGCTGTTTACCCAGCTTGTTATAAGAGATAATAATCATACAATTGAACTTTACGGCTTTAAAAATCAAAAAAGACTTAAATATTTTAATCTTTTAAAAAGCATTTCTAGAATAGGTCCTAAGTCTTCTATTAATATACTTTCTTTAGCTAGCATTTCTAATCTTAACCAGGCTATTATAAGCGAAAATACAGATATCCTTACTAAAGTATCAGGTATTGGTAAAAAAACCGCGAAAAGAATTATATTAGAATTAAAAGGCAAGTAGGAAAAAAGCCATAATCAAGATTTTGTAGAAAATAAAG
>CAZBSA010000059.1:0-2629 GCA_964494785.1 uncultured Gammaproteobacteria bacterium
AAACATGATAAAGCATTGAGGTAGTTGTGCTTTTACCATGAGTGCCAGACACACAAATAGAAAAATGCCTTTTAGTTAATTTTCCTAAAGCTTGAGGATAACTTAAGGTTTTTACGCCCAAATTTCTAGCTTTTATTAAGTCTGGGTTTTTATTAGATACAGCTGGAGAATAAATTACTAGTTGAGTATTTTTAAATATACCTTGACCAGTTTGTTTACCTAAAAATATTTTTACTCCTTTATTTTTTAAAAACTCAGTAGTTTCTGACTTTTCTAAATCAGAGCCAGATACCTTAAACCCCTGACTTAGACAATATTGAGCTAAGCCAGAAACACCAATCCCTCCTATACCTGTAAAATGAATATGTTTGTCCATATCTTTTATTTTAGCAAATTTTTATAAGATATAAAATAAAAAACCTAAAATAATAGGTTTTATTACAAATAATATTTTTATTTAAACCTTACTAAAACCCTAGTTTATGATTTAAATATAGGATATTATTTTTTAAAAAATATTAATTAAAACTAAATATTTTGTCTTAATTCAACAGCTCTTTCTATATCTCCCGTATGCTCATAAATTAAAGCTAAATTTTCTCCTTTTTTAATACCAAGTTCTTCAGCTAACTTTTTAGCATCTTGCCATTGTTTTTTTTCTATATACATACTTATTATTTTTTCTTTTGCTTTTGGCCCTATCTCTTTAGCTAATCTTTTGCTTTGGTCTATAAATTTTTTCCTACCACTTGATAATGCAATCTTAACATACATTTCTAATATTTTAGGGATCAAGTCTTTTTTTTCTAAGTCTCTTGCTAATTTTTCACAAAAATGAGGAAATTTCCCCATATTTATTTGAGCGTCCAAGAGTTTTTCTTTACCTTTCTTACCTATTTCCTCAGCAATTTTTAAAGATTTAGAACCTTTCCTCTCCTCTTTTATATCTTTTGATATATAACTATCTAAAAGCTTATTTAAATATTTTTTTCTTTTCCCATATTCTCTAGATAAACGTTCCGCTGTAACAGGCTGATAAGCAAGACATGCATTTATCATTCTGTCTATACCACCCTCTACTTGTTCAGCAAGTTTTTTAATATGATTCAAATCATCTTCTAAGGGAAAATTCTTTGTACTAAAATATCTTTTTATATAAGTATTAAAAAGTTTTTCTTTGCCTGTTGTTCCTAACTTCTCAGCCAATTCTTCAGCTTCTTTCTTCCTCCAAGTATAACCACCCCGCCAAGAACTTTCACACAAACCATCTAATATTTTAAATAACACTTCTTGATCTACATCTAACTCTTCAGATAATTTAAGTGCTTCCCCCCAATATTCCCAATTTAACGTTTTTTCTAATAAGTCTTCTTTAAATTCTACCCCTAATTTTTTAGCATATCTTTTAGCAATATGACTACGTTTTCTTTTAATAGCAACATTAAATGCTTGCTCATAAGCATCTTTAGTTGCTATTTTATCTTCAACCAAAATAGCAACCTCGTCCCAATCAGGCTGGTCAAAGGATAAATTCATATCTAATTTTTTTTGATAAATAAAATTTTTAGCCTCTTCATTTAAATCGCCCTCTCTTTCACTTAAAGATTGAATATATTTATACTTTCCCAGATCAGTTTCTAGGGATTTTAAATTTCTTTTAATTTTTTCTATCTTTAAACCTATTTTTCTTTTAGGTTTTTCTAGATTTAATTTTTCTTTTTTCATATAATTTTTCTTTATTTATATAATTTATCTTATTTCTGGTCTTTTTGGGATATCTTGCTTTTGAGTTTTCCTTGCCATTTTAGCTCGTTTTTCTTGAGCCAATTCTTCAAAACAACTAGATATATCTTTAATTGCTGAAATAATTCTAAGAGCTTTTCTAGCTACCCAACCATTAGTAATATCCCAATTTTCTGATAAAAGTATATCTTTTGAATAAGGTTCGATTTGATTTTTGAAATCCATACTTTTTTTGATCTCGCTTAATTTTTCCTTTAATTTATTTGGGTAAAGATTTAAGTTTTTCATTGAAGAAATTGTTCTAAGAGCTTCAACAGTATTAGGCTTAGAATCTCCCCCTTTTTGACCTGATTTAATTCTATATTCTAAATCATCCAGAACTTCTTTTCTAGAATTCTTGCCGTCTTTAATTTCTTTTAATTTTTCTTTTACTTGTTTTTTATAAAGATTTAAATTTTTGATTGATGATAAAACCCTAATAGCCAGATTAAAATCCCAACCATTGCCATTTTTACCTTTTTTTATATTATTCTCTAAATCTTTAATAGTTGCTTCTTTAAAATTTACACTATTTTTAATATTTTTTAGTTTTTTTGCTAATTCTTTTGGATAAAGATTTAAATTTTTTAAATTTGAAAGAGTCCAAAGAACCCATTTAGGGTTAATCTCTTTGCCACTTTTACCTTTTTTTATATCATTTTCTAAATCTTCAAAAACTGCTTTTTTAAAATCTTTATTATCTTTTATTTTATCTAACTTTTCTTTGTAAAGCTTTTCCCAATAATAAGATTCTATTTCTTCGGGAAGCAAATCTTTTTCTTTTTCTTCTTTATCAATCTTTAATTCGTTTATAAGGGAGATGGATTTTTTCTCATGCTTTTTAGCT
>CAZBSA010000060.1:0-2469 GCA_964494785.1 uncultured Gammaproteobacteria bacterium
TTTTATTTTATTTTTGTTTTTATTTTTTTGATTATAATCCAATTCTTTTTATTATTTTATCCTTAATTTTAATGGTAGCTTATAAAATAATTTATTGGGTACCTTATCATACCACTTTTATTGAATTTACTGATGGCAAACATAGAGGTAGACAATTAGCTTGGATTAGAGTTTTAGGATATTTAGGCAAAATTGGCTCACCTCTTTTAGCTGGCATTATTTTAACTGGCTCTGGCTTTAAATTACTTTTTATTATAATGATAATTATTTATTTATTATCTTTAATTCCTTTGTCAGGCTTAACTGATGTGAGTGCAAGTTTTGATTTTTCCTATTTAAAAACTTTTAAAGTCTTATTTGATCACAAAAATCGTAAAAAAGTATATAGTTTTATAGCTGATGGTAGTCAAAAAATAGTTAGAGTTCTTATTTGGCCTATTTTTATTTTCTTGCTTTTAAATCAAGAATATTCGGCTGTAGGAGCAGTAACTGCTTTAATTATTGTAGCTACTGTTATTTTGCAAATGCTTATGGGATTTCAATCAGATAAAAAATCTAAAAAAGGATTAGTTAAATTTGGAAGTTCTTTTTATGCTATAGGTTGGGTTTTAAAGGCATTTGTTAATACTTCTTTTCAAATTTTTGTAATAGGAACTTTTCATAGTTTTTCTTTAATAGCATTACATACTCCGTTTATGTCCCGGGTTTATAATTTTTTATCACGCCATGAAACCTATAAGGATGAATATACTGCTGTTAGAAATATTGCTTTAAATATTGGTAGAATTTTAATGGCTGGTTTATTAATATTAGCAATTTATTTTTTTGGTTTAAGAGCAACTTTCTTCTTAGCAGCTGGCGCATGTTTGCTTTTAAATTTGTTTTAAATATTTGTTAAAATAAATATTATTTTTATAATCTAAAAAAAATAATCTAAATATATATATGAAAAAAGATTTATCAATTTTAATAGGAGGAAAAGCAGGTCAAGGCTCAAGAAAAGCCGGCCTTGTTATAGCTCGGCTTTTTAAAGCTTTGGGATATTATGTTTTTATTTATGATGATTATCAATCTTTAATTAAAGGCGGTCATAGCTTTTCAAAAATTAGGGTTTGTAAAAAACCTGTTTATTCTCATAAAAACAAAATAGATTTTCTCTTGGCTTTAGATCAAAATACTATTGATCAACATGAAAAAGAATTAACTAAACAAGCCAAAATTTTATATGACAGTAGTAATATTACTTTTAATAGTAAAAAATCAACTGGCTTAAATTTAAAAGAGGTTGTTGAAAGCGTGAAAGGAAAGGAAATTATGCAAAATATTGCTTTAGTATCTGGTTTTGCAAAAGAGTTAGGGGTAAAGTGGCAAGATTTAAAAAAAGTATTAGATAAAGAATTAACAAAGAAAAAAGAACTTAATTTAAAAGTAGCTAAAAAAGCCTTTAAAAAATTAGACCAGGTTAAAAAAATCAATAAATTAAAGTCTAAAAAAGATATTAAATTACTAACAGGAAATGAAAGTCTGTCTTTAGGAGCTATAAAAGCAGGCCTTGATTTATATTTTGCTTATCCTATGACGCCAGCTACTGGAATTTTACATTTTTTAGCTCAATATCAAAAAGAGTTCAATGTGAAAACAATTCAAATGGAAAATGAAATAGGAGTTATAAATGCTGCTATTGGAGCTAGTTTTGCAGGTTCAAAAACAATGGTTGGGACTTCAGGGGGAGGATTTGCTTTAATGGCTGAAGCTTTTAGCGTAGCTGTTCAAAATGAAACACCCTTGGTTTTAGTTGAAAGTCAAAGAATGTCACCAGGCTCAGGCGTGCCAACCTATAATGGCCAAGGAGATTTGTCCTTTGCTTTAAATGTTGGTCACGGAGATATAGAAAAGTTTGTAGTTGCACCTGGTGATGCTAATGAAGCTTTTTATTGGGCTGGAAAACTTTTAAATCTTTCTTGGAAATATCAAAATCCCTCAATTCTTTTAATTGACAAAGAGGTTTCTGAAAGTACTTTTAGTTTTAATAAAAATATTTTAAATAAAATAAAGCCTAAAAAACCAAAACTATGGAATGGCAATAATGATTATTTAAGATATAAAAATACTAAAACTGGCATATCACCAATCTCTTTTCCAGGTCAAGGACCAACTGTTAAATCAAATAGTTATGAACACAATGAGTACGGTTTAACGATTGAAGATCCGAAACAAGTTAAATTAATGCAAGAAAAAAGGCTAAGAAAATTCAAGGCAATGAAAAAAGAAGTGCAAAATTTAAAAGCTGTAAAAGTATATGGTAATAAGAATTCTAAAAAGGCAATTATTGCTTGGGGCTCAACTAAGGGGCCAGCTTTAGATGTAGCTAAAGCTCTAAATTTAAAATTAATATTTCCCGTATTACTTCAACCATTTCCTGAAAAACAAATTAAACAAGCCTTAAAAGGAGTAAAAAAGATAGCTTTA
>CAZBSA010000061.1:0-2341 GCA_964494785.1 uncultured Gammaproteobacteria bacterium
AACTATCTTTCTTTTTAAATAAGGGTAGTTTTTTATTTTAGGATCTTTTTCTAATAAATAATCAGCTGCATTTTTAGTTTTTTTGATTAGTTTTGTATCTGATAAATTAGCTATTTTTAAACTATTTTCAAAACCAGATTGTTTTTCTCCAAATACTTCACCTGGCCCTCTAATTTTTAAATCTTTTTTAGCTAATTCAAAGCCATTTTTAGATTTTAACAGTGCATTTAAGCGTTTTATAGTTTTTTGATTATTAGCTTTATTAGTAAAAAGAAAACAATAGGATTTATGTTTATCTCTCCCAATTCTCCCTCTTAATTGATGTAGTTGAGCAAGGCCAAATCTTTCTGCTCCTTCTATTATCATAATAGATGCATTTGGGATATCAATTCCCACTTCTACTACAGTAGTAGATACTAAAATATCTATTTTGCCTTTTTCAAACTTTTTAATAGTATTTTGTTTTTGATCTTTTTTTAGCTTGCCGTGTAAAATACCAATTGTAAGTTTTGTAAAGATTTCTTTTTTTAGCTTTTTATATTCTTTAGTGACTGATTTTACACCTAGCTTATCAGAAGGTTCAATAAGGGGGCAAACCACAAAAGCTTGCTTGCCCTTTTTGATTTCTGATCTAATAAAGTTATAAACTTCTTGTCTTGCCTTTGGTTTTACTATTTTTGTTTCAACTGGTTTTCTACCCGGTGGTAATTCATCAATAATAGAAATGTCAAGATTACCATAAAGAGTAAGGGCTACTGATCTTGGTATGGGGGTAGCGCTCATTGATAAAAAGTTAGGATGCATTTTTTTAAAACCTGATTTTTTTATTAGCTTTTTCCTTTGTAATACTCCAAATCTATGTTGCTCGTCTATTATAGTTAAACCTAAGTTTTTATAATTAACCTGTTTTTGTATTAAGGCGTGAGTACCAACAATAATACAAATCTCACCCTTTTTAATTTTTTTAATTAAATTATCTTTTTTTATTTCTTTGGCTTTACTGTTTTTAAAAATACGAGCATAATTATTAGTTAAAAGAGCAATAGGTTTTTTATTTGAATATTTTTTAAATGTTTTAATAAAATTTGAAAATTGTTGTCTTGCTAAAACCTCTGTAGGTGCCATATAAGCAACTTGAAAATTATTTAAAATTGTATTTAGCATTCCAATCATGGCTACTACAGTTTTACCAGAGCCTACATCTCCCTCTAAAAGTCTGTTCATGGGGTATCCTTTTTCAAGGTCTTTAATAATTTCCCAAGAAGCCTTTTTTTGAGCTTTTGTTAAATTAAAATTAAGGGAGTTTACAAATTTTTTTGTTTTTTGTTGCTTGAATTTAATATTAGGAGCGTTTTTTTCTTTGTTTTTTTGTTTTATTATATTATTTTTTAAATGTATTAAAAATAATTCATTAAATTTTAATCTTTTTTTTGCTCTTTTAAGCCAATTTTTGCTTTGAGGGAAATGTATTTGTCTTAAAGCTAAAAATAGATCCATAAGATTATATTTTTCTTTAATAATTTTGGGCAACCAATCTTTAATCCTTCCAATTTTTATAAGAGCTTGGTCAATTAAAAATCTTATTTGTTTTTGGGAAATACCTGAAGTGGAAGGATAAATAGGGACCAAGCGGGCAGTGTGAATAGGTTGTTTGTTTTTGACTTTTTCAAAAACAGGGTTTTGTATTTGAGAGCCATAGCGATTATTAGATTTGATTTCTCCGGAAAAATAGTATTGATTACCTTTTTTAAGAGTTTTTTTAATAAAAGATTGATTAAACCAAACAATTTTAATAGAATCTGTTTGATCTGAAACTATAGCTTCTGTAATTAATGTTTTTGTTTTATATGATCGATGATTTTCTGTAAATTTAATTTTTGCTTTAATTGTCCCCTTTTTCTCTTTTTTAAATTCTTTAATAGTCAAAATTTTACTAAAGTCTTGATAACGATTTGGAAAATGATGTAAAAGTTCTTGAATTGTTTTAATACCTAACTTTTTTAGAGTTTTGGCTCTATTTTTACCAATTCTATTTAAATTTTTAACACTAGATGTTAAAGTTATCATAAGTTTATCTTAATCAATAGATATTATACTATATATTTGACTTTTTAACAATTTTAGTTATAATTGAGTAGAAAGGTGAGGTGGCTGAGTATGGTTTAAAGCGGCAGTTTGCTAAACTGTTGTACGGTTTAATTTCCGTACCGCGGGTTCAAATCCCGCCCTCACCGCCATTGATTTTATAAAGGTGGGGTGGCAGAGCGGGCGAATGTACCGGTCTTGAAAACCGGCGTTCCTTTATAGGGAACCGAGGGTTCGAATCCCTCCCCCACCGCCA
>CAZBSA010000062.1:0-2196 GCA_964494785.1 uncultured Gammaproteobacteria bacterium
TTATTAGTATAGTTTAATATAATTGACCTAGCCTAAAAGATATGTTATTTTAAAGAATTAAATAATAATTTAAAATTTAATTTTTAATTCTGGATAAAAAAAATATTAATAAAAGCAATCAGTAATAATTAATTTTATTTATGTCATTTTCTAGAAAAACTATAAATACAAATACACTAGGAGATTTTTTTAAGAAAAAAAGACAAGAAAAGAATCTTAGTTTAAAAGAGGTAGAAAAAGAAACTGGTGTTATTAAGAAATTTTTGCAATATATTGAAGAAGATAATTTTCATAAAATACCTGGTTTTGTTTATGCAAAAGGGGCTGTTTTAAAATATGCTGATTTTTTAAATTTAGATAAAACAAAAATATTAAGTCGTTTTGAAAAAATTTTAAAGCCAAATGAAAAAAATCCCATTTCTCCCCCTAATGGTAAAAAAAATAAACCTCGTTTTGCTTTTAAAACAGGAATTTTTACTTTAATAGTAATAGCTATAATAGCTTATTTAGGTTTAAATATTTTTCAAGTTTTAGCTATGCCAGAAATTGAGGTAATTTCTCCAAAGGATAACCTTATAACCCAAGATTCATCTCTTTTAATTAAAGGTAAAACTGAAAAAGGAGCTCAGGTTTTTATAAACAATGAATCAATTCAAGCTAATAAAGATGGTAGTTTTCAAAAAAATATAGAACTTTTGTCAGGTGTTAATACTATAAATATTTCTGCTAAAACAAGACATTCTAGCAAAGCCGAGGTAATAAGACAAGTTTTATATAGAGAAAAAGATAATTTGCAAAAAGATGTTGGCTTGTATGATGATTTAGATAATAAAGAAAATAATAAAAATACAAAAAAATAATCAAAGTATAAATAAATATTAAAATATAAATAATAAAGATTAATTTAATCAACTTATAATTCAATAATATAATTTTATGTCAAAAAAGAAAAAGAATAATAAAAAGTCTAAAAAGAAAAATAATAATAAAAAGCCTAAAAAGAAAAATAAAAAAGATAATAAAAAGAAAGGAACCAAAAAGAAAAAAGAAACCAAGAAAAAGAAAAAGACTAAAGAGCAAAAACAAAGAGAAAAAGCAGCTAATGAAGCTGTTAAAAAAATTAAATCACGTTTTGGGGAAGGGGCTGTAATGAAATTAGGAGAAAGAGAAAAAAAACAAGTAGATGCTATACCTACTGGTTGTTTTTCTATGGACCTAGCTTTAGGAGTAGGGGGTATTCCAAGAGGTAGGGTAATTGAAATTTTTGGTAAAGAGATGAGTGGTAAAACAACTGTATCTTTGCATACAATAGCTGAGGCGCAAAAACAAGGTGGGGTAGCTGCCTTTGTGGATGCTGAGCATGCCCTAGACCCGGAATATGCTAGAAAAATAGGGGTTGATATGGATGATCTTTTAATTGCTCAGCCAGATTCAGGAGAGCAAGCTTTAGAAATTGTAGAAACATTAGTTCGGTCAGGCGGAGTTGATATAATTGTAGTTGATTCAGTAGCCGCCCTAACTCCTGAAAAAGAAATTGAAGGAGAAATGGGGGATCAACAAATGGGGCTTCATGCTAGACTTATGAGTAAGGCTTTAAGGAAATTAACTGGCATAGTAGGGAAAACTGATACGACGGTTGTCTTTTTAAACCAAATAAGAATGAAAATTGGTGTTTATTTTGGCAATCCTCAAACCACAACTGGTGGTTTAGCTTTAAAGTTTTATTCTTCTGTAAGAATTAAATTAAAAAAGTTAGCTCAAATCAAAAAGAAAAAAGAGGTATTGGGAAGAAGGGTAAGAGCTAAGGTGGTTAAGAATAAAGTTGCCCCTCCTTTTAGAAAAGCAGAATTTGAAATTATGTTTAATGAGGGAATTTCTCATGAAGGAGATATACTTCATTTAGGGGCTGATAAAGGGGTTGTAAAAAGAAAAGGCAATACTATTTATTATAATGATGAAAAGCTTGGAGTTGGTTGGAAAAAAGCTAAAAAAGCATTAAGAGATGACCCGGACTTACTTGAAAATATAAAGCAAGATATATTAGATAAAATTAAAAAAGATAAAGAAGAAGAAGAAGATGAAGATTAAAATATTGTAAAATAATTATATATAAGGGCCTGAGTTGAAAGTCTTAGGTCCTTTTTTATTGACAAATCTTTAATTTTTTACTAAATTAAGTATATCATTACAATTTAA
>CAZBSA010000063.1:0-1953 GCA_964494785.1 uncultured Gammaproteobacteria bacterium
TTTTTTGATAAACCCTTTTAGAAAAACTTTCTTGTTTTGGGGTTAGTTTACAAATTAAGTCGTTTCCCTTTATTTCAATTTCTTTTGGATAATTATTAGAATTAATAATTTTTTTAATTTCTGGAGGCCATTTTTTTAAAGAAACATAATTAGCTTTTATGCTTTCTGGATATTTAAAAGTAAAATCTCCTGTACACTTTTCTTTCCAAACGTCCTTTTGCTTATCCTTTTGTTTTAAATTATCATTATTATCTGCTTTTTTATGATGCGAGAAAACTCCTTTTACATCTTCTACTTTTGTTCCTATTTGAGACTGTCTTTGAGCTTCTTCAACTGATTTATGTTTTAAAAGATATATACTTATAAAAACTAAAACTAAAATTAACAGGATAAGAATATAATTATATTTTTTCATAATTAAAATTATTAATAATTATTTTTTCTTTTTCAAATAAGAGATAAGGGTTATAACCAAAATAACAAATAAAATAGGAATTAAATAGCTTAAAATACTCGAATCTTTAGCAGTTGTATTTATTTTTTTATACTCGCCAGTAACAATATCAAATTTAAAAGTTCTTGAACGGGAACCTATTTTTGAATCAGTAGAATCTGATATATTCGGATTAAAAGAAGTTGAATATTTAGTATTTTTATTTAAATAATCTAAATAATTTTTTTTATTTTCTTCCATCCACTCATACTTAGCAGAACCGTCATATTTACCCCCCTTATAAGGATGATTAAATTGAAATTCAGCATAAGTTAATACATCTTTAATATTTTCAAATTTAAATATTTTAACTGGGTAAAAATTTTGAGCTATATTACAAACCCCATTTTCACAAAGTTTTGAATGAATGCTTTGAAGAGACACAAAAACTACACTATTTGTTTCTATTGCCTTATCATTTTCGTAAACTAATACTTTGTCTTCAGGAAAAGCAAAAGCATTTAAACTGTTTTTAGGTAAAAACAAACTAATTAAAACCAAAAAAATGATTGTAAAAAATAGTTTCTTTTTCATATATATGTTTTAATTTAATTATTATCTATGAAACCTTTGAGCTCTTTTAAAAGCTTTTTATTATCAGAAGTCCTTAACCCCCACCATTTATGATGAAAATTAGCAAAGATATAAATAGTTGCTTGTTTTTGATCTTTATAAACGATCTTTAGTGGTTTGTTCCAGGGATAAGCTCTATCTTCCCATCCTGTAAAAACTTTATCAAACCCCAAATAAATATCTATAATATCTTTAATTGGAATTTTCAAATTAAAATCTTCTTCTGTTTTAACATTTTTGCCAGCAAATATAAGATGTTTTTTATTTAAAATTAAATCACCCTTATATTTATGTAAAGGTTTTAAAAAAGAAGTATGAGCCTTTAACCAATCTAAAAAACTTCTATTTACTATATCTTTTTTAAATGAAAGCAATGTATTTTTAAATTGCATGCAATTATTTTAAAATTTAAAATTTTTACTCTACTGTTACACTTTTAGCAAGGTTTCTAGGCTTATCTACATCTTTGCCTTTAAATATCCCTATATAATAAGCTAATAAGTGCAAAGGTAACACAGAAACTATCGGCGTAAGCATTTCTAAGGTTTTAGGAATATAAATTATATCTTTACTTAAGTCTTTAATTTCTTTATTACCTTTTGTAGCTAATAAAAGCATTTTAGAATTACGGGCTTTTAATTCTTGTAAATTAGAAAATACTTTTTCATAAACTGAGTCTGAAGGACAAATACCTACTACAGGAAAATCTTTATCTATTAAAGCAATAGGGCCGTGTTTCATTTCACCAGCTGAATAACCTTCTGCATGTAAATAAGATATTTCTTTGAGCTTTAGTGCTCCTTCTAAAGCTATTGGAAAATTATATTTTCTTCCTAAATAAAGAAAATTATTATAATTTAAATATTTTTTAGCTAATTTTTTATATT
>CAZBSA010000064.1:0-1841 GCA_964494785.1 uncultured Gammaproteobacteria bacterium
AAAATTAACTACTTTTTCAAATGCTTTTTCTCCTTTTTTAAAATCTTTTTGTTTTTGAGTTAAATTAGCTTTTTCACTAAGAAGTTGAGGTAGCCAAATTCTTGATTCAATAGTAGTTAAAGACTTAGGAATATTTTTTAATTGTTTAAGGCCCTGATTTATTAAATTTAATTTAATCTCTTTATTATTTCTGTTCCATGTCAAAGCATTTACAAGCTGATACATACTTAAACCAAACTCCTGCTTAAAAAGAGGATAATGAGGAGAGAAATCAATTGATTTATTGTGGTACTTTATTGCTGGAGACAATGATGCATTAAACTTTGATTTTTGAGCTTTAAATAAATAAGCACTGGATAAAAACCATTTAGCGTTAAAAACCCAGAAAATTAATATAAATAAAAGTAATATAAAAATGGAAAGTAAAACTTTGACACGATTGCTATTAAAATTAAATTTAAAATTAAAATTATCAAACGAATTAGTTAAAAACAAAATTATAGCCAAATATCCCCAAAACAGGATAAGGGCTGAAGTTATATGAAAAGAAAATAAAATTGAAACCCAATAACCAAAAATTCCCGCTAATAATAAAAGTATTAATAAACTATTTTCTTTTCTTTTAAAAACATATTTGAGCCCCAAAACAAAAGTACTCAATAAAAATATAAAATAAGCCAAAAAGCCAATTATACCCAAACTAAAAATCATATCCAATACATCATTATGAAAATGGTCTAGAAAAATATTAGGTGCTTCATAAATGGCAAATTCTGGTTGATAATGTTTTGCAATAAAAAAACGCTGATTAGCTATTCCATAACCTAAAAGAGGTTGCTTTTTGATAAGATCTATAGCCATTTGCCAGTGCATTAACCTATACTTACCAACCCTTTTTAAATTTGAAAAACTTTTTAACCGAGATAAAAATCCACTGCCTCCATCTGAGTTATTATTACTATCTAAGTTTAAATAAACCAAAAAACTAACAAGCAAAATTATAACCAACAAAACAATAATACTAATCTTTTTATTCTTCTTTAACCCATAAAAAAAGAAGAAAAAAATAAACATAGCTAAAATTCCAACCATTGCTCCTCGTGATTTAGTTAAAATTAAAGCTATTAACATTAAAAACAAATTTAAAAAAGCAAAATATTTAAACCATTTTTTTGCTTTGATCAAAGTTATAATAACAGCAGGAAAGGCTATTATAAGCCAAGAGCCTAAAAAATTAGGCTGCCCAATAGTTGAGAAAATACGCTTCATTTTAGAGATTTTATATGTCCAAATAAAAGGATCAAGTCCTAAAAACTGTATAATACCATAAATACTAATAAAAAAGCTACTTATTGTAATAGCTTTAAAAATTCTTTTTATCCTGGCTTTATTTAAATTTAAAAACAAAATGATAGAAAATATTAAAAAATGAATCCAAGAGAAAGCACCAACAAGTCTTTGCCATCCCCCTAAAAAACTAAACCAAGGAGAATTTGCAAAAATAGTTGTTAAAATAATAAAAAATATAAATATAAAAGCAGGAATAAAATACTTTAGCCTTTTTTTAAAATATTTAAAACTAGGGAGCCCATAAAAAATAATTTTTAAAACATATAAAAAAAATAAAAACTCAGTTAAACTCCTAAATAAAAGAGCTTTAGGAACTTCAAATGAATTATATAAACTTCTTAGAAAAAAGGCTGGTACTAAGAAAATTATAACAAGCCAAGTTATTTCTAAGAGAATATCTATTTTTTTATAAGCTTTATCTTTAAACATATATATATTGTAATAAAAAATAGCCTATTTTACCAGGCTAATTAATGGCGGTGGGGGAGGGA
>CAZBSA010000065.1:0-1824 GCA_964494785.1 uncultured Gammaproteobacteria bacterium
ATCTACCACCTTTACCTATTATTATATAATTTTTTATAAAAATAACAAATTAATTAAAATATCAATATTATGACCCTTAAACACCCTTTCTATATTATCTAAAAAATTAGAAGGCAATTTTTTGCTCGTAAAAAAATCAAAATCAATAGATTTTCTATGCCCTATTTGTAAAGCTAATCCTGTTCCACCAGCTAAATAAAAATTAGAAAAATTATTACATTTAAGAAGAAGCTTTTTGGCTTTTGATGTAATCACTTCTGGATGCATATTTTAAAGATTTAATATTTAATAATAAAGTTATTAAAGCAAGGGGGGATTTTAAAAACTCTGTTTTAGGGGTATTTTTAATAATTTTTTTAACCTGATCCTTACCATAATAATCTATAATCCATTTCAAATGTTTCCACTCGCCATAATTAATTGAATTAATAATAATTCTTTTTTTATTTTTTTGAGGATCAACTAATGAAAAATCATAAGACCAAAGAATAGATTTAAAAAATTTGGGTAAATTTTTAACTCTTTTTTTTGTCATATTTAATAAAAAACTAACTTTTATACACTTTTATTATACCAAAAATATCAACCTAGGTCAATTAAAATAAATTAAAAACTTACCCAAAAGGTAAGCAAAAACATTTATATTCATCTAAATTTAAACAACTTATTTTAACCCATTGAAAAAACATAAAAATAAATATTTATTTTATTAAAATTCAAAATCCTTTATTTTTACTTCTTTATTTCTTTGGCTAGGATTAATTCCATTTAAAACTTGGTTTTCAAAAACCGGCTTTTTAGTTTTATAAAAAATACCAAGAGGAATTTTTGAGTTTTTGTTATTATAATCCCACTCATTAATCTTTTTTAAGGCTTTTTCTTTTGATTTTAAATCACCTTTTTTCATTTTATAAACTCTTTTATTGTAATCTTTAGCTGAATTATAAAAACTAACACAAGGCTGTAAGATTTCAACAAATGAAAAGCCCTTATGTTTAATAGCTTTTTTAATAAGATCTTTTAAATGATCCATTTTAAAAGCATAACCCCTAGCAATAAAGCTAGCATTAGATGAAAGCATTAATTCTAAGGGATCAAAAGGTGCTTCTACACTACCTTTTGGGCTTGACCCCCCTTTAAAACCTTTTGGTGAGGTAGCTGTAAACTGACTCGTAGTCAAAGCAAAGTTTCTATTATCATGAATTAAAACTGTAATATCTGAATTTCTTTTAGCAGCATGAATTAAATGGGCTATACCCTCGTTATAAGTTCCCCCATCGCCAGCAAAAACTATTGGTTTAAGGTCTGGATTAGAAAGCTTTATTCCTGTTGCTGATACTACTGGTCTACCATGCAAACAAGATAAACTATTTAAATCAATATAATCAATTATTTTTGAGCTACACCCTATTCCGCTAATTAATACAAAATTTTGTTTTGGGACTCCATATTTAATTAGTTCTTTAACAGCCATTTTAAAACTATTTAAAATAGCAAAATTACTACAACCAGGACACCAAGTATTTTTAGTTTTTGTGTTTAAATTTAAACTTTTATTAGACATATATTTATAATTAAAAATTAGATAATTTATTTTTTAATTCATCAAAAGCAAAAGGGCGAGCATCATATTTTAATATTTCTTTATTAGGCTCAATAGAATATTGAGCTAAAACCTTACCAAGCTGAGCTAAACCATTAGTTTCTACTAAAGCTATCTTTTTTACTCCTTTTAAGGCTTGTTTAATTTGTTTTTCAGGAAAAGGTTGAAGTAAAACCGGAAATATTAATTTTAAATTTAGAGCTTTAGCTACATCTAAAGCT
>CAZBSA010000066.1:0-1779 GCA_964494785.1 uncultured Gammaproteobacteria bacterium
ATAATTATAATCTTATGATATCTTAATTTTTCAATATCAAAGCTATCTTCTATGCCAGTACCCAAAGCTACTATTAAAGACTTTAATTCATTATTTTTAATAATTCTATTTAAACGAGCTCTTTCAACATTTAAAACCTTACCTCTTAATGGTAAAACAGCTTGAAAACGTCTATCTCTTCCCATTTTACAACTACCACCAGCACTATCTCCCTCTACAATATAAAGTTCACTTTTTTCTGGTTTTTTAGAGCTACAATCTGCTAATTTACCAGGCAAAGATAAACTATCTAAAACTCCTTTTCTCATCACTGCTTTTTTAGCATTTCTAGCTGCTCTTCTAGCTTTAGCAGCTAAAATACACTTACCAACTATTGCTTTAGAAACGGAAGGGTTTTCCTCTAAAAAACTTTGAAATGTAGAATAAAAAGCAGAGACAACAGCAGATCGAGCTTCATTATTGCCTAACCTTGCTTTAGTCTGTCCTTCAAATTGAGGATCGGGTAAACGAACACTAACTACTGCAGTTAAACCTTCCCTAACATCATTGCCAGTTAAATTTTTATCATTTTTCTTTAAAAGTTTTTTTTCTCTAGCATAATTGTTAATAGATCTAGTTAATCCCCTTCTAAAACCACTAATATGTGTGCCACCTTCCGCAGTATAGACATTATTTGCAAAACCTAAAAGAGTTTTTTTATAATCTTTAGTATATTGAAGAGATATATCTACTTCTATTTCTTGTTTTTCTTTATCTTTTTTAGAAACTTCAACTTGCTTTTTAATAGAAAAAATCTTTTTATGCCTTACCTCATTAGTTCTATTTAAATATCTAATAAAAGATCTTGTTCCACCTTCAAAATAAAAAGTATATGATCGATTAATTTTTTTACTCTTTTTATCAGATTCTTTTTTGTCCTCTTTCTTATCTTTTTCTTTTTTGCTATTTTCTTCTGGATTTTCTCTTTTATCAATAATTTCTATTTTCACCCCTCCAGTTAAATAGGCTTGTTGTCTTAAATGGCTTAAAATTTTATTCCATTTAAATTCTAAATCATCAAATATTTCTTCATCTGGTTTAAAAATAATTGAACTTCCAGTTTCATTAGTTTTGCCTTGTTTTTTTACTTTACCTAAAGGAGTACCTTTTTTATACTCTTGAGCCCAAACATGACCATCTCTTCTTATTTCTGCTTTAGCATAAGATGAAAGAGCATTCACTACAGAAACCCCTACTCCATGAAGCCCGCCTGATACTTTGTAGGCTCCTTGTCCAAATTTACCCCCAGCATGAAGCTTAGTCATTACAACCTCTAAAGCAGAAAGTTTAGTGCTTTCATGTTTGTCGACCGGAATTCCTCTACCATTATCTGAAACTTTTACCATACCTTCTGGCAAAAGTTCAACTTTAATTTTATCGCACTCCCCCATTACTGCTTCATCAATTGAGTTATCAACAACTTCCCATATCATATGATGAAGACCTTTTGAGCTAGTCGATCCAATATACATAGCCGGTCTTTTCCTTACTGGATCAAGACCTTCTAAAACAGTGATTTGTTTAGCTTTATAATCCTTTTTTCTTTTTTTGTTTTTTGTTTTTTTCTTGCTCATACATTAATTATTTTAACATAATTTAAAAAACAGGACAAGTAATTTATTTTACAATATTTAGATAATTAAAACATTAAAATTTTGCCTTTAATAAAAGAAAAAGAGACTATTTAAAAATCCCTTTTTCTTTTTTATAGTAGTCTATAGTAATCAATAAATTATTATA
>CAZBSA010000067.1:0-1630 GCA_964494785.1 uncultured Gammaproteobacteria bacterium
TATTTTAAACTAATAGTTTTTTTATTTTGAAATCCGTTTATTTTTAAATGTTGAGGGTCTTTATCAGAACGTTGCGATTGGAGTATCAATGGTGCAGCCAGTTTACCTTTATTCTTCAGGGTTATATCCACACTATCACCCAGTGATTTTACTTTTTTGATTGCATAATCAACACGTTTATTCGTTTGAAGCATTTCCTGGGCAAACCATTTGCCGTGTTCCGGATAATGTGCTTCCAGATGATTATAAAAATCTTCGGGTTGAGGGTGTTTAAATTTCCATTTTTTCCAAAATTCCTGAAATAACTTATCAATGGCATCTCTTGTATCTTGGGTTATAGTCTTTACTTTTTGATGATTTTTAAAAGCTTGATATAAAGATATAGTTTTTTTTCTAGCATAATAATTAATATCAACTAAATCTTTAATTTTAACTTTATCAGAAAAAATACAAGAACTAATTATTTTATAAAGGGTGCTACTATTATGATAATCTGACAATACTCTTAAATAAGAAAGGATGTTAACTATAGCATTTTTTTTAAAAAGACCACTACTAGCTAAGAATTGATAAGGCACACCAGCACTTTTTAACATATTACAAAAATTTTTGGCTTGACTATTAGCTCTAACCAAAATAGCAAAATCATCCCAGCCTATATTAGAATCCTTTTTCTTTATATTTATAATTTTCTCTACTACTCCAGCTGCTTCTTGATACTGATTATTAAATTCAAGATAATTAACCTCGCCTTTTATAGATTTTACTGACTTTAATTTTTTTTGTATATCTTTTTCCTGAGCTTCTAAACGAGCTGGATTATTTTGTTGAATAAATTTATAAGCCTTATCTAAAATTTTTTGCCCAGAACGATAATTCTTTACTAAAATAACTCTTTTTAAATCTTTATAATCTTTACTAAATTGAATAACATTATTATAAGCTGCCCCCCTCCATCTATAAATTGATTGATCATCGTCTGAAACAACAGTTAAATTATTTTCAGGAGCGGCTAAAAGCTGAATAAGCTTATATTGGGCCCAGTTAGTATCTTGAAATTCATCTACTAAAATATATTGAAACTGGTCTCTATATTTCTTTAAAATCTTAGGCCTTTTTTTAAATAATTCTATAGTATAATTTATAACATCTCCAAAATCTAAAGCATTGTTTTCTAAAAGTAATTTTTGATATCTGTGGTAAGCATTAGCTACCTCTTCTATCCTAGACGCTTCAGAATCAACTAAATCATCAGAAGTTGACGAATCATTGTTTAGTCTTAGTTCCTTAGCATAATTTAGATATTCTTTAGGCGTTATAAGCTCATCTTTTAATCTAGAAAAATGTTTGACTAATTCTTTAACAAACTTAGTCGGATTTCCTTTAGGGCGATAATAATCAAGTTCAAATTCATCAAAATTATCCAAAATTAAAAAAGCCTGCTGAACAGAGTCAAGCAGTTTAAAATTAATAGGTAAACCAAGGTCTAAACCATACTTTTGTAAAACTTTTTCACAAAATGAATGAAAAGTAGAAATTGAAAGGTCAACATAGCCATAAGGTAATATTTTATCTTCTCTTTCTTCCATTTCTTGAGCTGCCTTTTCTGTAAAAGTTAAAGCTAAAATTT